>CAYFES010000129.1:0-1020 GCA_964342225.1 uncultured Gammaproteobacteria bacterium | reverse complement strand
ATAGTGTCAGCCATATGATCAAGTCAGGCATTAAAGGTGTTAATTTTATTTGCGCGAATACTGATGCCCAAGATTTAAGCAAAATACACAGCGCAAAAAAAATAATACTAGGACAAGAGCTGACACAAGGACTTGGAGCTGGAAATGACCCAGAGAAAGGTAGGGCTGCAACTGAACAGAGCATAGATGAAATAAAAGAACATCTTGAAAATACTGAGATGTTATTTATTACTGCAGGTATGGGTGGCGGAACCGGTACTGGCGGAGCACCTATTGTTGCAAAATTAGCCAGAGATATGGGTATATTAACAGTTGGTGTCGTTACAACTCCATTCAAACATGAAGGCTCAAAAAGAGCTAATCAGGCAAAAGTAGGAATTTCAGATCTTATTGATAATGTCGATTCATTGATTGAAATAGATAATGAAAAGATTTTTCAAGTTTTTCCAGATAATACAGATTTATTAGAGAGTTTTGATGCTGTTGATAATGTACTAACTAATGCATTAAAAAGTGTTACTAATGTAATTTTGAATGATACGGCCAGAATGAATATAGATTTTGCTGATGTTAAGGCTGCTATGTCACATAAAGGTATGGCTATTATGTGTTATGGCACTGCAAATGGATTGAATAGGGCAGCAGAAGCTGTTAACAATGCTTTGGGCAATCCATTTTTTGATCAAGCTGATATGAAAAATGCAAAAGGTTTAATTGTAAATGTCTGTGCTTCTGCTTTAAAAGATACAGAGATGTTAGAAATAATGAGTCATGTTCAAAATATTGGAAAAGATAACATTGAAGCAATATCAGGATTAATGATAGATGAATCATATGGCGATGAAATATCAGTAACAATAATAGCCACAGGCCTTAGAAGATTTAATTTAGATGAATTCAGGCCCTCATATATACCTTCGCCGTCTATTAATCCATTAAATGGAAATACAAGCACAAATTCTGATGGATATGTAAATTTAAATAATTTAAGAAAAATTGATATTAAAGAAACTCTTAGGA
>CAYFES010000128.1:0-1048 GCA_964342225.1 uncultured Gammaproteobacteria bacterium | reverse complement strand
CAATTTAAAGAACTATTAGAGAAAGATAGTCCAAATGCAAAAGTATTTAAGGAGCATGATTATACGCATGTGCTCTTTGGATTAGGCACTTCAATTGAAGAAGAATCCTTATTAGACACATATGCAATTTGGGGCATGAAGTTTAATTGGGGAAAAATTTTTGATTTTTATAAAGATCCAGAATACAAGGAAGTCATAGGCGATATTGTTTCAAAATATGGTGGCTACTGGGGCATATTAAAAATATATTTCGGTTTAATGCCAATAAAAATGAGAGCATTTTCTAGATGCATGAAAATGACAAAAAAATGGAATTATCATGATATATCTGAAGAAGTTCTTAATACGCCACTTAGAGATCTAAGAAAAGAATACAATATTCAGCTTCTTCCTTATGAAGATATACCGGCTGGTCGTTATATAGCTAAACAATCATAAAAAAAGGGCATATTTCTATGCCCTTAATCGAGTGAGGATGTCGATACTAGTTTTGACTATGAAGAATAGAAAAAGTTCAATCTTTTTCTAAATGAATTGTTCTTGTTGGATAAGCAAAATCAGAACCATTGTTCTTAACAATACGCATAATCTCGAGAATGAGTTCTTCTCTAGCTACACAATAGTCATGCCATTGTGTTGATTTTGTAAAACAATTTACCAAGACATCAATACTGGAGTCATTAAAATCTGTAACTCGTATTGTTGACTGCACCTGATCCGAATCCACTAAATTGCTATTTCTTTCTATATACGACTGAATATCTTTTCTAATTGCCATGATAGTCTCAGGAGTTGTCTCATAGAGTAGGCCAACATGGAATCTGATTCTTCTAAATGGCATCTCAGAGAAATTAATTATCTCTGAATCACTTAACACAGAGTTAGGAACATAGATTGGAGCTTTATCAAATCTTCGAATTAAAGTAGATCTAAAATCGATCCTTTCCACTGATCCTTCAGCTACACCTTCAATATTAATCCAATCACCTTGTTTAAATCTCTTTTCCCCGATAATAAGAAGTCCACCTATTAAGTTTTTAAAGAAATT
>CAYFES010000127.1:0-1056 GCA_964342225.1 uncultured Gammaproteobacteria bacterium | reverse complement strand
TTTGAGTACGTAAATAGCAATCGTTAATGGCGGCTACATTCTATTCAGGCTTCAAGAATAAAAAATCTGCATTAGATTTCTTATTGGACAATATCTATTCTGGTTTTCAGATGAAAAGAAATATTTGTGTTGTCTTGAAAGATGAAAATCACAGCAAAAACTTAAAAAATGCAAAAAAACAAAAATATTTTGAGAACAGCAAAATTGAATATCTTTATGATCGCAATATAAGCATATTAGAAGAACAGCCAAAAGATAATTTTGATGAAATTCATATATTTAGTGACAAGGTAAATAATCTCGATGCATATGAGAAAACTGAAATTTATATTTATACCACTGAAGCTGATAATGAAATCAATGATGCATCTAGAAAGCTTTATGCTAATCTGAAGACTAATAACTTTGAATTAAATCACGAACGTATTTAAATGGATGCCAAGTATTTTCCAATAGAGATAGAAGAGAAGTGGTCAAAAGTTTGGGCTGAACGTGAATTGAATAAGCCTGAATCAGAACAAAATTTCTCTCAAATTATTCCACCACCAAATGTAACCGGAACCTTGCATATGGGCCATAGTTTTCAATATGCAATTATGGATTTTTATACTAGATACCATCATATGAACGGCGCAAATTCATATTGGCAAGTAGGAACTGATCATGCTGGTATTGCTACACAGATGGTCGTAGAAAATAATCTTGCAAACGAAGGTAAATACAAAAATGATCTTGGTAGAGAAAAATTTCTGAAAGAAGTTTGGAAATGGAAAGATTACTCAGAAGAGAAAATTACATCTCAAATTAAACGTCTTGGTTGCACAGTTGAATGGGATAAATATCGTTTCACTTTTGATGATGATTTTTGTGAAGCTGTAAATAAAGCTTTTGTTGAATTATATAGAAACAAAAAAATCTATCGTGGATACCGTTTAGTTAATTGGGATCCATCACTTAAAACAGCTGTTTCTGATCTAGAGGTGGTAAGACAAGAAAAAGAAGGCATACTTTGGCATATTGCCTACCCTATTTCAGATTCTAATGAAACATTAACTG
>CAYFES010000126.1:0-1095 GCA_964342225.1 uncultured Gammaproteobacteria bacterium | reverse complement strand
TGGTTGAGCCCTGGTGCCAAAACTCTTTTTGATCAGCTACTTTTTCATTTAAAGCAGTTTCTATGCCATAGGGAGTATAACCTCTAGCGCCATTTGAACCTTTTACGTGATATTTATATTTTGTTTCATAAGGAAGGTTAAATATATCTTCAGCCACCGAAAATACCTTCTCAATTAGATTTTTATCAATTGAATGGTCATTAATAATAAAAAAACCATTATTTTCTAATGTTCTTGTTAGAAACTCTAATACATCTGAATTTCTATCTTTTAAATCATTAAATGAAATAGTTGGAATTTTTTGCATTCCACATTATACCCATTATTTATTTTGAGTAAAAAAAAAGGGCAGCCAAAGCTACCCTTTTTATATATCGAATGCTATTTAGAAACTTAACTTAAATCCGAGCATCATCTTCCATGATGAAACAAATCTAGCACCATTTCTGTAGCGTAGATGTCCATCATCAAAGTTTGAATAAACGTATGCACCGTTAACGATGTCTACGTTCATACTCTTTGTTACACCAAGATAACCAGCGTCATAAATCTGACCGTTATCTTCGTCTAATAAGTTTCCAAGGTTATAAATGTCAAGGAATAGCTCTGCTTTAGTATCGCCTACCCAGCGTCCTTCAGGTAAAGCTAATTCTTGAGTAACCTTAAGATCCATTCTTGTAATCCAAGGAGCTTGGAAGCCATTTGCCGGAGCAACTTGACCTTTATAAGAACTTAAATACTTATCTACATAAGCATAGAAAGCATCTCCTGTACCATCACTAAATGATACTAAAGGATCTCCTGGACCAGTTGGAACGTACCATAGGTCTCTTTCATCTCTATAACCATCTCCTATGATATTATCGTCATAGGTATAACTAAATTTTCTACCTGATTCTCTTTTCCAGAATAAGTAAAATCTAGTTGGGTTCTCAGCACCAAAGATGTCTGCTGTGTAATCTAGAGTTCCAACCCATCTTTCATCTCTTCCCCATAGAGAAGGTTTTGTACAAAGATCTGGATAGAACTGGTTATTACATGTTGCATACTTACCATAGTTTGAACCTTGAGTAGATGAACCTGCTGCGAATACAT
>CAYFES010000125.1:0-1103 GCA_964342225.1 uncultured Gammaproteobacteria bacterium | reverse complement strand
AGAATCTTACTTCTTTTAATATCATTTAATTTATTTTCTCAAGATACAGAATGTCCAGGATATGTTTTTGATAAACAATTAGAAAGACAGAAGTTTACGGGTGAATGCGCCGAAGGCAATCTTCGAGTTTGGGGTACAGCCAATTATGATAATGGCACATCTTTCCAAGGATTTTTTAATTCTGAGGGATTAATAAGTAAAGGCATCTATACGTTCGAGGGTGGTGAATATTTTTATGGAGAATTTAACACTCCTGGAGAAATTCTTGGTTCACAGTATTCACGTGTTGGGCGCTTAGTTTTCTCAGATGGTAGTTATACCGAAGCATATTTTGATGAAAATTTTCAAGCAGTTGGTTTTGGAATTATTACTTACAATAACGGCTACCAACAGGGCATGTTTTCAAATGGTTCCTTAAATGGTATTGGAGTTAAACGAGATGATAAATATGGCTCTAGTCTTTACAGTACATGGATAAATGCCAAAGCTAATGGTATTGTTTTTTTTGAATACGATGATGGGGAAAGTTTTCAGATTCAATTTATAAATGATAAGCCTGTAAGTGAAGGCCCTAGTTCTATTCAAGGGGCTGCTAAAGATCAATTAGATCAGATAAAAAAGTTTCTAAATCTAAATTACGCAGAATTAAGGGAAAAGATCTCCAATATTGATAAAACAATGGATGATTTTAATAAACTTGTTAACGAAACTGATGCTCAAATAGAAGCGACCACAAAAAGAAGTAAATTTGCCTCTAAGCGCTCACTATTTATTAAATCAACTCAAGAATTGTTAGCTATTTTAGGTTACAAACTTGGTAAAGCTGATGGCATAAGTGGGCCACTAACTGCTGCAGCTATAGAAGCTTTTAAACAAGATCAAGGCTTAGCTGAGGATTTATCAGATGAAAATCTCTTAGTTGAGCTACAAAAACAAGTAAGAAAAGAGTCGAATGCAGGAAATGATAGCTTAGCTCCCAAAGAGCCGACTTTGGCTAGCAATGGGACAGGTTTTTTTGTGAGCAATGATATTGTCGTTACAAATCAACATGTGATCAATAATTGTGCGTACCTCTCTGACTCGCAAAATAATATTCTAGAAAT
>CAYFES010000124.1:0-1116 GCA_964342225.1 uncultured Gammaproteobacteria bacterium | reverse complement strand
AATGCTCTTTGCATTATTTTTGTCTTGTTATCGTAATTCATAAAATGAGTCTAATTCATGTTTCACCACTTCTAAAAGTTTTGTTTTAAAATACACGGGTAGATTTTAAGTTTTTATGGCAAAATCTAATGATTGATTATGAGTGAAAGTACAAGAATTCCACCAAGAAGGAAATCAAAGGGCGACGGACAGTTTATGTTCAGTGCTTTGATATTGGTTCTTGTTATTGCCTCTTTATTAGGTATGTACTTCTACATGGAGGATCAAAAGAGTCAGAGTGAGGCATCAGTTAAAGTGATTGCAGGCAAAGTTCAAAACATAGAAGATAAATTATCTATCACTAATGAAGACTCAGAGCAAAATATGGATACTGTGACTGATCAGATATCATTTTTAGATAAAGAAGTAAGAAAATTATGGGCGCATCGTAAGGGCTATCTTGATAATTTTAAAAAACAAGAGAATAAGCTAAATTCAAATGAAAAGAGCATTAAGAACCTGAAATCACAAGTTACAGGAGTGGATGATAAATTAAGCTCGCTAAATGAAAAAATACAGCTAGCTGAAGATTTGCAGCTCAAAATAACTCTACTTACCAATGAGCTAAATAAGCAGAAGAAAGTGATAGAAGAAAATGAGCAGGCTTTAGGAGCTATTGACCAATATAGAATACAAAACAATCAAAAAATAACAGAAGTGCTTAATAGATTAAATAATCTATCCAGAGAACTGGAAGATATCGAATCGGATTTAAATGCACTAAACCCATCTGGAGGCAATAATGAATAGCATGTTAAATGAAACTTTCTTTAAAGTTTTTCTCATAGTCTGTTTGTTGCCTGCCGTATTATTGGTTGGTAAAGCATTTGTATTGCTTTCACCAATTATTTTCTGGGTTTTAAGTTATATGGCTTATAAGAAAGGAAATCAGAATGAAGCAATAATGTGGATTATTTTTGCTATTTTGGGTTTAATCCTTGCTTTTGTCATATAGAATATCCAATCTACCGGGGATGTGGTGGAACTGGCAGACACGCTGGATTTAGGTTCCAGTGCCGAAAGGCGTGGGGGTTCGACTCCCTCCATCCCTACCAACTTATAATATAATTAGTTCAT
>CAYFES010000123.1:0-1163 GCA_964342225.1 uncultured Gammaproteobacteria bacterium | reverse complement strand
AAGACTTATTACCGAAGACAAAAGGTAGACGAATAGATGGTCATAGATTTTACGAAATTGATGGCAAGAACTATCCGTCTATCACAACCGTTTTAAATATCAGAAAAAAAGAAGGATTAACAAAGTGGCGTGAAAGTGTAGGAGAAGGCGCTGCTAATTGGGAGATGGCTCGTGCTGCTCGTAGAGGAACAGCAACGCATAACCTGATTGAACAATACTTAAAAAGTGAAACTCCTAGTGAGAGAAGTGTATTACCATTAGGTCTATTTAAATTATTAAAACCTTATGTAGATCAGATTAACAATATTCATTTACTAGAGGCAATAATGTATTCACATAAATTGACCGTTGCAGGTCAAGTTGATTGTGTTGCTGAGTATAATGGTAAATTATCAGTAATAGATTTTAAAACAGCAAATAAAGAACGACAAGAAAGTTGGATTGATAATTATTTCTTACAATGTACCGCTTATGCGATTATGTATGAGGAGATATTCAAAAAACCCATAGAACAAATTGTAATCTTACTTGCAGGCGAAGATGGTTCAGTTGCTTGTTATAAGAAAGATAAAAAGGACTACGAAGAGTCGCTGGGTAAAGCTATCAAAGACTTTTATAAATATTACGAAGACCTAAACAAAGATAAGATTAAGAACATTAAATAAACATCTTATCTAAACAAGAAAGATAAGATGAAAAGACTAATACTAATTTTAAGTTTACTGCTTGCTAGTTTTGCATATGCTGAACACGAAGAGCAAGAAAGTGATATTAAAAAATACAATTTTTGGTGGGAACAAATACCTGCCGTATGCTCTACTTCAGATGAAATACAAAGGTGGGCAAACGACAAAAACTTTATTCCTGTCAATATGAGTGTAGGACGAGAAAACGGTTCGCCTAATGGTCAAATCGTTTATATCGTGGTGTACTATTTAAATGATAGTGGTCAGACTTTTGCTGCTGTTTCAACACCTGATAGTCCTAATCAGACTTGTATAGTGTTTAGAACTTTTGATTTAAGAATTAATGATGGTCTAATAGAAAAAGATTTATAGAATTAAATGTTGAAGACAAGATAATAACTAGTGAGGACGTGGGGGCAGTACCCACCACCTCCACCAATTTAGAACACATTTAAGTGTGCTGTAAGGGGGTGAGTT
>CAYFES010000122.1:0-1198 GCA_964342225.1 uncultured Gammaproteobacteria bacterium | reverse complement strand
AAAACTAACAGCAGCAGAAATAACTGGTCCAGCTAAACAGCCAACTCCAACCTCATCTACTCCTGCAGTCCTCATATATCCTATCTGAAAATACAGAAAAATCTGTTTTGATTATGCTTCTTTTCACTTCTTGCATTTCTTTTATTTTTGAATCGAAATTATTTAGATTATTCTCTAAATCTTTTGCTATAGCATCTTTAGTTGCTTGATTTTGAATTAATTCATTAAAGATTTCTTTTCCTGCCAAAATATTTGGAATACCAGCAAATCTCGATTTCATCATGCTTCGATAAATTAAATAATTTAACCAACTAGTCTTATAAATAATGGTAGTTGGCACTTCTGCTAATAGACCTTCTAATGTTGCTGTTCCAGAACACATGACTGCCGCTTTAGCTATTTTTAATATTTCAGATGATTTTGTTTGATGACAATTTATTCCAACTTCATCTTCTATAAATTTCTCAACTAATTCTTTAGCAGAAACGTCATAAGCCGGAATTAAAGCAGTGTAATTATTATTTTTATTAAATTTTCTAAAGCCTTCTATCATTACTGGCAAATTCTGCTTTATTTCTGAATTTCTGCTTCCCGGCATTAGGCAAATAATATCTTCTTTATTCCCTCCAATGTATTCATCTTGTTTCTCAGCTAATGGGTGTCCTACATAAAAAGCTTTTCTTCTTACATTGGCGCAATAATCTAATTCAAATGGAAATAAACAAAGCATATAATCTATAAACTTAAAATTTTTAACTCTTCCTGATCTCCAAGCCCACACAGAAGGACAGACCACTTGAACTGTTTTTATTCCATTTTTCTGAAGTTTCTCATGTATACCAAAATTAAAATCAGGAGAATCAATGCCTATAAATAGATCAATCTTTTTTTCTATAAAATCATTAATAATCTGATTCTGGAATTTCTTTATATCTGAATAATTAATTATTGGATCAATAAAACCCATTATTTTCAGCAGAGACCTGTCATTAGAAACACCAAATTTATTAAGATCTCCATCACCAACACCATAAACAGTCAGTTCTGAAAATTTTTTTTCTAATGTATCAAGTATTTTTCTACCAAGAAGATCGCCTGAAGGTTCTGCAGATACTATACCTATTTTCAACTATCTTAATACTCCCCTTGAAGAGGATTGAATTGAATCTATAAATATTTCAATATTTTCATCTTGTTC
>CAYFES010000121.1:0-1208 GCA_964342225.1 uncultured Gammaproteobacteria bacterium | reverse complement strand
AGTATCTCTGCGGAACAAACCATTTCAGAACCTTTAAAAGCTTTAGAATCAAATTTCCAAATTTTTCTTTTATTAGCCAATAGTTTTGTCTCAAATCTAAGAGTATCTCCCGGCACGACCTTCTTTTTAAACCTTACTTTTTCAACTCCACATAATAAGTATACTGATTTTTCAGATGCAGCTTGTTTCATAATATGAGAGCCTAGAATTCCGCAAGTTTGAGCCATGGCTTCTATTATTATTACTCCTGGCATAATAGGGAAGTTTGGGAAATGGCCTTTAAAAAAAGATTCATCAGGCGAGACAAATCTTTCTGCGACAACATGCTCCATACTTATTTCATTAACTTTATCGATAAATAAAAATGGGTCTCTATGAGGTAATAATTTTTTAATTTCTTCAGTGTTCATCTTATTTCTTTAATTTCGCAGCAAATTTTAAAGAATCTTTATGTTTCTGAATTGGCATCACTCCACTATAAGCTCCTGGCTCTGTTAATGACTTGGTAACTAATGTTTTTGCTAATACTGTGACATTGTCAGCAATTTCAATATGATCTACTGTTCCAACTTGACCACCAAACTTACAGTTTTTGCCAATTTTTACACTTCCTGCTATTCCTACCATTCCAGCCATAGCAGTATTCTCTCCAACAGAAACATTGTGTGCTATATGAATGTGGTTATCCATTTTGACTCCGTCTCCAATTTTAGTATTTCCTAATGCTCCTCTATCTATTACAGAGTTTGCGCCTATCTCTACATTAGCCCCTATTTCTACGCCGCCAAGGTGCGCTATCTTTTCCCAATTATCGCCATCTGGAGCAAAACCAAAACCATCACTACCAATAACCGAGCCCGAATGAACTATAGAATTATTGCCTATCTTAGTGCATGGATAGATAGAAACATTATCATGTAAGATAACATTATCACCTATTACACAATTTCCATTAATAACCGTATTTTTACCAATTTGAACATTCTTACCTAGAACTGCTTCAACTTCTTTATTCTTTTTCTCATAATTTTCGAAAAATAATTGAGATGTTTTTGCATAAGCAAGATATGGATCATCAACTAAAATGAGATTATCTGTTTGATTTACTTCTTCAGACAATTCTTTTGTTGTTATTACTGCTCCTGGATTTGAACTCAAGTTTACAAGATATTTTTTATCTTTTAAGTAACATATTCCACTTTTTGAAC
>CAYFES010000120.1:0-1220 GCA_964342225.1 uncultured Gammaproteobacteria bacterium | reverse complement strand
GCTTTTTATCTGCCCATAAAATCTGTAGGAGGAGTTGGTGATAATAGAATTTATGCCGATGTTATAGGATTAAGATCGGTAGATACGACAGACTTTATGACAGCAAACGTCTCAAATCTTCCCAATGATTTCATTCAACATGTATCAACACGAATAGTGAATGAAGTAGAAGATATAAGTAGAGTCGTATATGACGTGACTTCTAAGCCTCCCGCAACCATCGAGTGGGAATGAAAAAAGCAACAGATGTTTTTGGAGAATGGGCCAAAAAAGGTAAAGATGTCGGCATGGAAAAGACCCATGCTATGCCTGTTAACGAAATGATAGATTTTGCTTTAGAGGAAAGAGCAAATTTAGGCAAAAACTTCAGTTTTTTAGATCTTGGTTGTGGTAATGGATGGGTAGTTCGTGATGTTGCTAAAAATAAATTATGTGATCGAGCAGTAGGAATTGATGGTGCAGAGCAAATGATAGCTAATGCCCAATCAAGAGGCGGTGATACTAAATATATTCTTGCAGATATTAATTCCTTTGATTCAGATGATAAATACGATGTAATCCATTCTATGGAAGTTCTGTATTACTTAGATGATCCTTCAGAAATTATAAAAAAAATTTCAGATTCATGGCTGAATGATAATGGTAGGTTGATTGTAGGTGTAGATCATTATTATGAAAATACTGATTCGCACTCTTGGCAAGAAAAAGTTGGCACTCGAATGCTAATGTTAAGAGAATCTGAGTGGATTAATATTTTTGAAATGGCTGGATTAAATGAAGTTCAAAGTTGGCGCTCAGGTAAAGATAAAGATTGGGCAGGCACTTTAGTTATAACCGGAAAAAAATGAATATTTTCTATCTAAACAAAGACCCTAAGATTGCAGCTATTGAGCATAATGATAAACATTGTGTAAAGATGATCTTAGAGTATGCTCAAATGCTATCAACAGCACATAGAGAGCGTGATGGAGATGAAAGAGCAGATGATTTGTCTATGTATAAGAGAGCACACTTAAATCATCCCAGCACAGTTTGGACTAGAGAAAATGAGGCTCAGTACAAGTGGCTGTATGAACTGTTTGTAGCATTAGCAGATGAATACACTTATAGATATGAAAAAAAACATTCTACAGATGCTTTGCTAAGAGATGTTTTAAAAACTCCGCCTAAAAATATACCCAAAGGCAAGGCTTTCAAACAACCGCCTCAATGTATGCCTG
>CAYFES010000119.1:0-1233 GCA_964342225.1 uncultured Gammaproteobacteria bacterium | reverse complement strand
AAGCATACCTTGATTTTAAATATCATTTAGGTTTTAGAACAGACGATAAAACAAAGTTTGACTTTAATGCTATTTGTGTAAATAGAATACCTGGTGATGAAAACTCTATACAAGGTGGTAATGTTCGTGGTTTATATTGGACTTATCCAGATGAAACAAACCACGAAGAACAAAGATTAGAACCTGTAAAAGAATCTCAATATACTGAATTGTGTCCAGAGTTTAAAGATACATATGTTGAAGAAGTTTATAACATAGTTAGAAAACATTTTAAAATAGGTCGTATGCGTTTCTTAATGAAACCACCTAGAAGTTGTTTAAGTTGGCATAGAGATCCAGAAAGAAGACTACATATACCTATAATAACAAATGTAGGAAATGTTATGGTTATAAAAGACACAGCGTTTCATATGCCTTCAGATGGCGCTGCTTATATAACAGACAATAGAGAGTACCATAATTTTTTTAATGGTAGTGAAGTTGAAAGAGTGCATTTAGTTAGCACGTTAATAGAATAAGGATATATATTATTATGGCAGAAAATTGCGTGAGAATTTATGATGATGTTGTTTCTAAAGATTGGTGTAAAGAAACAATTAATATGTTTGAAAAAAATAAAAATCCAAGTGATGATGAAAGATACGAAAGTCCAGACTTTAATCAGGTTATCTCACAATCAAAAAGTTTTACTGAAATATGTTTAGAAGGTAAAGATGAATGGTTTGAAATTAAAAAACACTTTCTTACTGCTTGTCAACAACACTTTCTTAAATTTGCAAAAGAATTAGGTATAGAGAAACATCATTTATCAAAAAAGATAGATACAGAAAATGTACACTTTAAAAAGTATCAAGCAAACGGTTTAGATGTTTTTAAGAATCACGTAGATGTTATAGATACAGGACCATTATCAAAAAGATTTTTAGTTTTTATAATGTATCTATCAGATGTAGAAGAAGGTGGTGAAACAACTATACCAAGATATAATATTAAATGTAAACCAAAAGCAGGAAGACTATTAATGTTTCCGCCTTTCTGGACACACCCACATCAAGGTGAACAAGTAAAGAAAGGTACAAAATATATTATGATGACTTATTTACATATGGGAGATTAATATGAGTAGAAACAAAGAAGATATAATTAACGAAATTAAAATAGTGTTAAAAGAAAGAGTAGCACCATCTGTTGCTGCTCATAATGGATTTATAAATTTTTTAGATTTTGATGGAG
>CAYFES010000118.1:0-1257 GCA_964342225.1 uncultured Gammaproteobacteria bacterium | reverse complement strand
TCTCTAAAGTCTGTTTAGCTTCAATTGAAGAGATGGCTTGAACTATTGATAAATTATTGCTACCCCTCTCTGTATTTGTGTTAAGAGCTGTGCTGAGAATAGAGTAACTGAGCAAAGCGCCGACAGAAAAAATGGTAACTGGAAGAACTATTCTTTGAGTAAATATTCCTAAAAGATTCTCTAAAGATAAATTAGCTATTTGCCTTTTAAAGCCAATTGGTTTTAATTCATTTGATGCTTCACTCAACTCTATCATTTTGAAATATAGATCTTTAAGTTCTGAGCTTTTACCCATATCTTTAAGCAATATTTTTACTTCGTTTTGATCAAGCTCGCCATCAACAAATGATGATACTCTCCTAAAGTCTAAGTCTGATATGTTTTTCATAATTGTTCTTGTAAATTCTCCATTAAATATTTTCTTGCTCTAAAGATTCTTGATCTGACTGTTCCAACTGGAACTCCGGTAATGATTGCTATTTCTTCGTAATTCTTTGAGTCAACTTCGCACAAAACATAAGCAGTTCTCTGTTCTTCTGGCACCTGATCAAGCAACTTCTTAACAAGATCAGCCAGTTCCTTGCCTTCTAAATCTTTTTCAATGTTTTCAGAAGCAGTAAGGTTGCTTTCAAATATTTCATTAATCTGATTTTCTCTTGAAGAATTAATTTTAGTTATAGCTAGATTAAATCCAATTCTATAGAGCCAAGTATAAAAATTAGAATTGCCTTTAAAAGTATCTATTTTTTCCCATGCCCTCATAAAAGCTTGCTGAACAATATCTTCAGTCTCATGGTAATTCCTTAAGATTTTGAATAATGAATGGTGCAACCTTGTCTTGAAAGTTGTGAACAATATTTCAAATGCATTTGAGTCTCCATTTTGAGAGAGCTCAACTAGCTGAGGTATATTATCCTTTTTCATTGTTCTATTGGATATTATTTAAAGCAATAAGTTCCATTATTCTACGTATCTTTTAATATTTGGAAATTTTTTCTTAAAATTCAAATTATCTTTAAAGATCAGATCAAATAGGTCCTGATCGTTCATATCTAAAAGTTCTTCTAACTCTTCTTTCTCGCTTAAAGATAAGTTTTTGTAATTGTTCATTATCTTATTTACCACATGAGTGGTTTCCTTCATACCTCTTCTTGCTTTAAAATTTAGTTTTTTATAAATAATGTCTTCTTTCATGACTAATTACTATCAACTAAAAAATTATACTGCCATAACAGTTAAAGGCGCTAATTCTAAAGA
>CAYFES010000117.1:0-1271 GCA_964342225.1 uncultured Gammaproteobacteria bacterium | reverse complement strand
TAGATAAAGAAGAGTTTAAAACTCGAGAGAGCCTATTTACTGAATCATCAACATATTTATTAGATTTGCTGTCTATTGAAGAAAATATATTGAAACCTAATTCTTTTTTAGGTTGGATAAAGTCAATTTTTTGGCCAAAGTAATGAAAATTCTCATAGATAAAAATATTCCTTATGTAGAGCATTTTTTTGCCGATCATCTTGATCAGATTCAATATTTCTCCGATGAAGATTTTAAGATTGAGAACGTCAAAGAGGATTCAGTGGTTGTTGTTAGATCAACATATAAAACTCATGGAAAGAAAATTCCTAAAAGTATTAAATTCTTATGTTCAGCTTCAACTGGAGAAGATCATATCGATAAAAAAGAATTGAATAAGATCAAAATTCCTTATGCTTTTTCTACTGGAGCTAATGCAATTGCGGTAAGAGAGTATATATTTTCTGCTCTCGCACTGTTACTAAAAGAAGAAAAATTAAATAAAGCCACAGATAGAATATTAATAATTGGTATTGGTAATATTGGGGAAGGCATACAGAATACTCTTGATTACTTTGATTTTAATGTCGAATCTTTTGATCCTTTTAAGAAATCCTCTCTTGATACTTTAGAAAATTTAAAAGATTTTAAATTGATTTCCTTACATGTCCCTTTAACGAAACATTCAAAATACCCAACAAAGAATCTTGTAAATAGAGAATTTCTAAGAAATCTTAATGATGGCTCAATAATTATTAACACATCTAGAGGAGGAGTTCTTCTAGAAAAAGATTTTATGGAATTTAATAATTTAAATTTAATCTCAGATGTTTTCATCAATGAACCAAATATAGATTGCCAATTTTTGGAAAGAAATTTATTTGGAACACCACATATAGCTGGCCATTCACAACTTTCTCGTTATCAAATGACTAAGATGGGGTATGAGAATGTAGTTAATTTTTTAGGAATTAAGAACACTAACAAAAAAAGCATGTTAGAAAATAAAAATACTGAGCTTAATAAAGATGTTTTTAAACATGACATGGAGAAATTTGGGTTTCCTGTTTCTTTAATACTCGATACTTATAATCCTAAACTAGATCATTTTGAATGCGCTGATTTCAAGAAGATCCGCGATAATTACAATAATAGAATTGGCTATTCTCAGGTAGTCATCAAGGGCTGTGATGATGAAACTGATCGAAGTGCTCTTGAGATGCTTGGATTTGAAGTCCAAGATAGCTAAAAATAGTACAATTAAACAACCATATGAAAGAAATAAATGACTC
>CAYFES010000116.1:0-1296 GCA_964342225.1 uncultured Gammaproteobacteria bacterium | reverse complement strand
AGTTTTAAATAATTCATTTTTTCTCCTAATTAAGAATAAGAATTAACTATCTCAATAAATACCAATTTTTACAATGATATTTAGTTAAATAGATCGTCAGATTGATTGTTCTCACATAGAATAAGGCAGATTATTGAGATAAATTTAGACATTAATCTTATAAGTAAAACTGGCGGAGAGACAGGGATTCGAACCCTGGAAGCCCTATTAAGGCTTGCTGGTTTTCAAGACCAGTGCATTCAACCGCTCTGCCATCTCTCCAATGAGAAAATATTATACGGAAAATAAACAGGAAAGGTATTTTAGTATCTGAAATGTTTGATCTTTTCGCCGCTCTTACCTATTTCAGTCATGGCTTTAATGCCAATATCTAAATGCTTTTGCGACCATTCTGATGTAACTTTTTTGTCTGATGCTTCAGTCTTTACGCCTTCAGGTGTAGTTGGAACATCAGAAACAAGTAATAAAGCACCTCTAGCGATTTCATTGTAATGCCCAGCTATAAAGATAGTTGCAACTTCCATATCAATACCGATAGCAGTGCTCTTTTTAAGCTTTTTAAGGAAGACTTTATCGTGCTCCCACAAACGTCTATTAGTGGTGTAAATCACACCTGTTCTGTAATCACATTTAGCTTCAACAATTTTCTCAGAAATAAACTTGTGTAGTTTAAAAGATGGAAGTGCTGGCACTTCAGGAGGAAAGTAATCATTACTTGTTCCCTCTCCCCTAATAGCAGCTATTGGCAGAATAAAGTTACCTATCTCGGAAGTATCTTTTAATCCTCCACACTTTCCTAAAAACAGAACTCCACCTTTAGGGTTTTTGGCGGTTAGAAGATCCATGATCAAGGCGGCATTAGGAGAACCTATACCAAAATTTATAATGCTGAGCCCATCTTTATTGGTAGCACTTTGCATAGGCTTACCTTCTCCTTTGACTTCAACATCAAATTTTTCTGCAAATGCAGTGACGTAATCTTTAAAATTAGTAAGGAGAATGCTTTCTCCAAACTCATCTATCTGGGTGCCGGTATATCTTGGCAACCAGTTTTCTGCGATTTTTAACTTCTCAACCATAAATTGGTGAAGCATGATAGCAGATTAATAGGAAAAGGGAAGCTTATTTAAGGTCTTTAATGTCTGGACAAGTGCAAACTAAATTACGGTCACCGTAGGCATTATCGACTCTTCCGACCGGAGGCCAGTACTTTTGTTGTTTAGTTTGTTCATTGGGATAATAGGCCTCTTTTCTAGAATATGGGTATTTCCAGTCTTCTATAAGAGTATCAACGCT
>CAYFES010000115.1:0-1338 GCA_964342225.1 uncultured Gammaproteobacteria bacterium | reverse complement strand
TAAAACCCAAAGATTCAAGATACTTCAATTGATCTTTTTCTTTAATATTGGTGCCCAAAATAGAATTTAACTTATCGCTATCAAAGTTTATTTGCTGAAGATCTGTTTTGTTCTGTTCAGAGTATATAGATAACGATTTTATTTTTGTATGATCGCTAACAATAGCTAAAAATCTTCTTAAAACTGATTCTTGAGCAAGATAATCCACTCCTCTTTCAAACTTATATGCGGCCTCAGAAGTAAGATTATATTGTCGTGCTTTACCTAAGATTTCTTCAGGTTTGAAGTAAGCACATTCCACTAAAACTTTAGTGGTTTTATTATTGCAAGCTGTGCTTTCATCGCCCATAGTGCCTGCTAAGTCAACTGCTATTCCATCTATTGTAAAAACAAGATTCTCGCCTTCTAGCTCTATTTCAGAACCTAAAAGGGTTTTAAATTTTTCTTTTTTATTTCTCTTTTCAAGAACTAATGTGTCATTAATTTTTGAAGCATCATAACAATGAGTGGGTTGTCCTGTTTCGTAGGCTAAATAGTTAGAAACATCCGTAAAAAAATTATTTTTATTAATTTTTAGATCTTTAAAATAGTTTTCAAGGTATGGCTTATAGCCTGAAATTGGTCCATCTATTTCTATTTCTACAAAAGATATATTTGGACACAAGTCTTTAGCTTTGTTTTGGAAAGAAAAATCTGATTTAGGAATATTTTCATCATATATATCTCTATCTAATTCAGCTTTATAAAAATAGTTTAGATCTCTGGCAATTCCTTTTAGTGACAAACAATCACCTCTATTTGGTGTAATCTCAAGATCAATAATATCGCCTTCTATTTCATGTTCATGGCCAAGTTGAAGTAATTTATCAGATAACTCATCTAAAGAAGGTTTCTCCTTTAAAAAATTTAGTAAATGTGGATAGGCTATCTTCATTTAAACTGCCTCAAAAAATCTAGATTTGACTTATAAAAATCTCTAATATCATTTACGCCATATTTAAGCATCGCTATACGCTCTATTCCTAGACCAAAAGCTAATCCTGAATATTTTGAAGAATCTATTTTGCAATTTTCTAGAACTTTAGGATTTACCACTCCACATCCGAGAATTTCTAACCATTTATCGCCAAACAGAACGTCAACTTCAGCTGAAGGTTCTGTAAATGGAAAATACGAAGGACGAAAACGTAATTTTGTGGCTTCGCCAAATAAAGAATGACAAATTTTATACATTAAGTCCTTTAATTGAGCGAAACTTACATCTTCATCGACATATAATCCTTCAATCTGATGAAACATAGGTAGATGCGTTGAATCATCATCTTTTCTATAGACTTT
>CAYFES010000114.1:0-1366 GCA_964342225.1 uncultured Gammaproteobacteria bacterium | reverse complement strand
CATAATAATGATGAGGTGTAAAAAGACCTGATAAATATCCATAAATACCAATACCTAAGGCCGTTAATATTAATATTACATACAGAATTCTCTCGCTCTTCATAACCAAAGGATATAAGAAAATTTCTAGTATTTATAGTATCGAGTTAGATTCTCGATGGTCGCTCCACTTTTCTTACTTTTTATTAGACAATATAGCCATGGTTGATATCAATGACTTAAAGACTAGCTATGAAAGAATCTCTAATTATTTAGTGAAGACTCCAATTCTTTCATCAGATAGCCTTAATAAAAAATTTGGAGCTAATATTTTCCTTAAAAATGAAGTAGAGCAATTAACCGGTTCTTTCAAAATTAGAGGAGCTCTTTCTGCTCTAAGCCACTTAAAAAATGAAGGTGTTGAAGGTGTAGTAGCTTTTTCATCTGGAAACCATGCTCAAGGTGTTTCTAAAGCTGCACAGATCTTTGATATGAAAGCAATTATTGTTATGCCTAAAGATGCTCCAAAAAATAAAATTGAAAAAACCAAAGGAAATGGTGCTGAAGTTGTGCTTTATGAAAGACATGTACAAAGCAGAGAAGAAATAGCGGAACAAATAGCAAAAGAGAAAGATTATCCTTTAGTAAGACCTTTTGATAATCCCCAGATTATCTCAGGGCAGGGCAGTTTTGGTCTAGAAGCTTGTGAATTCTTTCTTGCTAATGATGTTAAGCCAGATATTGTTCTATCCTGTACATCTGGTGGCGGTTTAGTGGCAGGAACCAGTATCGCATTTAAACATTACTTTCCTGATTCAGAGATCTACCCAGTCGAACCTCTTACTTGCAATGACACACAGATATCTCTCGAAAATAAAACTAGAACGGAAATAAAAAATCATGTGCCTACCATTTGTGATGCTCTTGAAGTAGAAATACCAGGAAAAATAACTTTCCCAATAAATCTACAGAATTGCAAAGCTGGATTAGCTGTTACCGATGAAGAAGTTTGCCAGGCTATGAAATATTTATATGAAGAATTTAATATAAAAGGCGAGCCAAGCGGCTGTGTAAGTCTTGCAGCTATTCTCTCTAATAAGATTGATGTTAAAGGTAAGAATGTTCTAGTTACTATATCTGGCGGTAATGTAGACGACGATAGCTTTGATAAATATATAGCCTCAGCTTAAAAACTTATATAAAAGATATAGAAAAGTTCCAATTGAAAAAACTATTACTAGAATCACTCCTAGTGCATAGGTTATTTGCATAGCTTTATCTTCAGGCCTAAACAATTTTTATTTAGTAGTGTTTTTATAAATAACGCCATCTTTCATAACAAAGACAACATTTTCCATGACGGAAATATCTTCTAAAGGATTACCAG
>CAYFES010000113.1:0-1370 GCA_964342225.1 uncultured Gammaproteobacteria bacterium | reverse complement strand
TACATTTAAGAAAAGGACCATCAATTTGCATAGGACCATTACAAGAAGGACATTCTTTTGGTATTTCAACTGGGACTTCATCTCCTGTTCTTAGATCTCCATTTACTCTGACAATCTGAGGTATCACATCTCCTGATCTTTTTACAAGAACAGTATCATTAATTTTTATACCTAATCTTTTAAGTTCATCAATATTGTGAAGTGTGACATTAGAAATATTAGCCCCAGCTATCAAAACAGGTTCTATTGTTGCATATGGAGTGACAATGCCTGTTCTGCCAACTGAAAACAAAATATTATTTACTTTCGAATATTTTGCTGCAGAAGGAAATTTCCATGCCACTGCCCACCTTGGAGCTTTAGAAACAAAACCAATTTTTGATTGTTGATTGAAACTATTTACTTTTATAACTGCTCCATCAATCTCATAACTCAAGGAATTTCTTGAGCTCAGTATTCTTTTTACCGAATCTTCAACAATTGACTTATTACCAAATGAGACTAATTCATTTACTGGAAAATTATTGGAATCCAAGAATTCTAAAAATTCTTTCTGAGAATTTATGTCTAGATCACCTGAATGGCCTCCCAGTGCATAAAAATATATGTCTAGAGGTCTTTCTTTAACAATATCAGAGTCTAGATTCCTTAGTGTTCCCGCTGCCGCATTTCTTGGGCTAATGAATTTTTTATTTCCTTGAGCCTCTAGACTTTGATTGATTTCTTCAAAATCTTTTAATTTGAAAAATATTTCTCCTCTCAATTCAATTGTTTGAGGTGCCTCTTTTTCTATTATTAAAGGTATTTTTTTAATTGTCTTAACATTCTCAGTTACTATTTCTCCAGTTATTCCATCGCCTCTAGTGACTGCTCGAATCAAATTGCCATTATCATAAGTTAGAGATATGCCAATTCCATCAAATTTTGGTTCTATGGAATAAGTTATATCTTCATTATTGATTCGCTTTATTATTCTTTCTTCAAATTTTTCAAATTCTTCGTAATTAAAGACATTGTTAAGAGAAAGCATAGGTTTTAAATGATCATGCTTTTCAAAACCTTTAGATGGTTTAGATCCAACTTTCATGGTTGGAGAACTCTCACCAGCTTCAAAGTTTTCTTCTAATTTTTTTAATCTAGCGTAAAGAGCATCAAATTCTGCATCTGTTATTTCTGGATTATCCTCTGAATGATAGAGCTGATTATGTCTATCTATCTCCGCGCGAAGTTTTTTTATTTCATCATCAATTGGCATAAGATCCTAACTTCAAATCAATAGCATTAGCATTTTCTTTATAGTTTCCTATTGTCTGATCTGTAATCTTATTAAAACTTTCATCTAACAACTTCATATCGAAAGATCTCTCTAA
>CAYFES010000112.1:0-1373 GCA_964342225.1 uncultured Gammaproteobacteria bacterium | reverse complement strand
GATCGAAGCACTCGACGTGATTTATAAAATTAGATATCTCTTCTCCATAGGCACCGATATTTTGTACAGGAGCTGCACCAACGGTTCCTGGTATGCCTGCTAGATTACCAAGCCCAAACAAACCCTTGTTCACACAAAAATCAATCAAATCATCCCAGACTACTGCTGCACCAACACTAAGGCTAACCCTGTCGCCTGCATCATCTAAAGTGAAGTCATTGTTAGTTGATCTGATGACAACATCAGAAAAATATTCAGGAAAGATTGCATTGGTACCTGAACCAATAATCTGAATACTTTTATTTTCCTTTTTAGCAAAATCAGTAATTTTTTTAAGATCGTCTATCGAATTAAAATCAAAAAAATATTTAGCTTCGGACTTTAAATGTAGTCCATTATCATTGGTTAAGATTTTTGCTTCAGGACTCAATTTCTTCTATGTGTTTTCTAAATTTTTCTAAATCTTCAGGCGTATCAATTCCCCAAGCATCATACTCATCTACCTCAAGCACATGGATAGGCAGATCATTCTCTAGCGCTCGTAGTTGTTCCAGTTTTTCAGATTTCTCAAGCTGTGATTGTTCAGCTGCTGCAAACTCTTTTAAGAATCTGGCCGTATAGCCATATACTCCAATATGATGATAAGAAGTACCCTCTTTCGTGTTAGCAAGCATTCTTGATCTAGAGAAATATAATGCTTTACCTTTTCCATCAAAAACTACCTTAACTTTGTTAGGATCATCGAGATCTTCATCTTCGCCAAACTTCTTACATAAGGTTGCATATTCATAATTATTTGATGCCATGAAGGCCGCAAGTTCATTTATTGAATTAATGTCTATAAGAGGTTCATCTGCTTGCACATTTATAATTAGAGCGTCTTCAGCAACGAAGCTTGAGGTTACATATTCATGGATTCTGTCAGTGCCTGATTCATGAATTTTTTTAGACAGAAAACACTCCCCACCTAGACCAATTATTAGATCGTAAATTTCAGTTGAATCTGTAGCAACAACAACTTCTTTTGCTTGGCTTTCGAGACACTTTTTCCACGTTCTTTCAATTATGGTTTTACCATTAATTTCTTTTAGAAGTTTTTTTTCTAATCTTGAAGATTCAAGTCGTGCTGGAATCACTATAAGAAATTCTTTAGCCATTTATTTTCTCCAAAATAAGTTTGGTTATATTGGTATTAAGCTTAACCTTCATCTTTAGATACCAAACGTTTCTGCCAGCAAATTTATCTCCCATCCTTGCAGCATCTTTTTCGGTTGTTAGTAATGGTCTTTCAAAATCAAATGCAAGATCTTTCTTACTAAAATAGTGGTGGTCTGGAAAGGTTTTGTAATCAAAGTTTATTCTCAAACCATTTA
>CAYFES010000111.1:0-1375 GCA_964342225.1 uncultured Gammaproteobacteria bacterium | reverse complement strand
TCTTAGAAACTTTTCTTGAAGGTAATAGACCTCCCAATTCTTCTCTTCTTGAGAGCAAATATTCTTTAACCTTTTTATTTCTGTTTAAGTTAAGGTAATTTGGATTATCTAAATTATCTTTTTTTATTGGCAAATCAAATTTATTAATAAAATCTTCTAGGTTCTCTTTTGTAAGTTTTTTTACCTGATGAGCGGTATTATCTGCTTGCCTTGAACCGATACCATAACCTTTAATTGTAAAAGCAAGAATAACTGTCGGCCTATCCTTTTCCTCATAAGCTAAGCGATAAGCATTATAAATTTTAGTTGGGTCATGTCCTCCTCTATTTAATTCTTCTACTTCTTCATCGCTTAATGAATCTACCATTTTAAGAACTTCTGGATCTTTACCAAAGAAGTTCTCCCTAGTATATTTGCCGCCCTTTGCTTTGTAATTTTGGTATTCTCCATCAACTGTCTCGTCCATAATTTTTTGCAATAGGCTATCTTTATCATTGTTTATTAATTCATCCCATTTTCTTCCCCAGATTAAATGAACAACATTCCAACCTGCTCCACTGAACTGCTTAGAAAGCTCAGTAATAATTTTAGAATTTCCTCTAACAGGACCATCTAGCCTCTGCAAATTACAATTAACAACAAATACAAGGTTATTGAGCTTTTCTCTTCCGGCTAAGCTTATAGAACCCATCGATTCTGGCTCATCCATCTCTCCATCACCACAAAAAACCCAGACTTTTCTATTCTCAATTGATTCAATCAAACCTCTTTTTTCTAGATATCTCATTACATGAGCTTGAAAAATACCAAAAATCGGCCCTAGACCCATTGAGACTGTTGGAAATTGCCAATAATCAGGCATTAACCATGGATGTGGATATGAAGATAAGCCCTGACCTTTTATCTCTTGTCTAAAATTATCAAGCTGTTCGGAGGTTAATCGACCTTCTAGAAAAGATCTAGCATATATTCCTGGAGATGAATGGCCTTGAAAGTATATTAAATCTCCTAATGATCTATCAGAGCCTCGAAAGAAATGATTAAATCCCACTTCATACAAAGTGGCTGCCGAAGAATAAGTTGAGATATGTCCCCCTAAATCAGATTCTTTATTTGCTTTTAAAACAGTTAAAAGGCTATTCCATCTTATAAAATGTCTAATCTTTTCTTCATATTCTAAATTGCCTGGATAAGGATGCTCTTCATCTGAATGAACTGTATTCTTAAAAGGAGGATCATTGAGCTCAGATACTTCAATACCTTTTAACCTAGCTTCGGTATATAAAGCTTTTAATAGTTCTTCTGTATACTCTTTACCGTCAGAAATAAGTACATTCTCTAAAGCTTCAAGCCATTCTTGGAATTCTTTTTCAAA
>CAYFES010000110.1:0-1386 GCA_964342225.1 uncultured Gammaproteobacteria bacterium | reverse complement strand
ACCTAGATTAATGTCTGTTCTCATATTGAATAAAGAAAAAGGTATAACTTCTTTTAGCGCACTCAAAGAAGCCCAAAAAGAATTAAATTTTGCAAAAGCTGGGCATGCTGGAACGCTCGATCCATTGGCTACTGGTATTTTGCCAATTTTTTTTGATGGTTACACAAGGCTTATAGATTCAATATCAGATGAAGGAAAGGAATATATTGCAGATTTTGTTTTGGGAATCAGCTCAAATACACAAGATATAACTGGGAAATTATCCTTTCATTCTGATTCAGAGAAACCTAAATCTAGTGAGCTTAAAAAAGCTATAAGTAATTTTCTTGGCAAGCAGACTCAAACAGTGCCAGACTTCTCAGCTAAAAAGCATAAGGGAGTTCCCATGTATAAGCTTGCTAGGAAGGGAAAGAAGACTAAAAAGATTAAACAAAAAATAAATATTTATGAGATTGAGCTTCTAAATTATAGCTTTCCTATATTCAGTATTAGAGTCGCTTGCAGTAAAGGTACTTATATAAGAACTTTAGGCTCTGATATTGCTAAATCTTTGAATACATATGCAGCTATGTCTGAATTACAACGGACAAAATTTGGAAGCCTTGATCTTAAAGATTCGATCACTTTAGAGAGGCTAAAAAATTTGGACAATCATAAAAAAATGCAGTATGTTAAGCGCATTGAAGAAATTTTAATTAATGTCCCTAAGGTAAAAATAAAGTCTTCTGAGGTTAAAAAATTTCAAAATGGTTCTCAGGTGGAGAGTCAAAATATAAAAAAAATAGGAAAATACTTAGTTTTTCACGAAGACAATTTTTTAGGCTTAGGTGAGATTGATGAAACTTATTGGATTAAACCATTAAAAGTTTTATCAGATAGGAGAAAAAAGTAAATATGAGCTTAACTAAAGATGAAGCACAAGAAGTTATAAAGAAATTCGGAAAGAATGATAAAGACACTGGTTCAACAGAAGTGCAAGTTGCCCTGTTGACAAGAAGAATTGAAGATTTACAAAAACATTTTGAAAATCACAAGAAAGACAATCATTCAAGAACAGGTTTATTACAAATTGTTAGTGATCGAAAGAAACTATTAGGTTATCTAAAGAAGAAAGATCCTTCTTCTTATCAAAAGCTCGTCAAAGATTTAAAAATAAGAGATTAATATGAATAAATTTATAAGAAAAGAGATCCCTATGGGATCAAAAACTCTAGTATTAGAAACTGGAAAAATAGCAAGACAAGCAAGTGCATCGGTTATCGCTTCTATGGGCAATACAGTAGTAATGTGTGCAGTTGTAACAAAGACAGATGATGAAAAAAGAGATTTTTTTCCTCTAAGTGTTCACTACAGTGAAAAAACGTATTCTGCTGGAAAAATTCCTGG
>CAYFES010000109.1:0-1406 GCA_964342225.1 uncultured Gammaproteobacteria bacterium | reverse complement strand
TCAATTGCCCAATTTAATTTATGTAATAAAACATCTATTACAGCTTCTTGAAATGATGCTGCTACATCTGGATAATCGTTTTCATTTAGATCCTCAAGAGCATACAGAACCGCTGTCTTTAGTCCGCTGAAACTAAAATCTAAACTTCTCTCTTTAAGCATCGCTCGAGGAAAATTAAATCTATTTGGATCTCCACTTTCTGCTAATTTTGAAACTTTTGGACCACCTGGATACTCAAGTCCTAGCAATTTACCCACTTTATCAAATGCTTCTCCACATGCATCGTCAATGGTTTCTCCAAGAATTTGATACTCACCATAATCTTTGCACTCAATTATTTGTGTATGGCCTCCAGAAACAAGCAGACATAAATATGGTGGCTTTATATCAGAATCTTCCAAGGCAGGAGCCAATATGTGGCCTTCTAGATGATTAATTGGCAATAATTCTTTATTCAGTATTGCAGATATAGTCTTGGCAACTGTTTCACCTACCATTAGAGAACCTATAAGACCAGGACCAGCTGTATAAGCAACTAAAGATATATCATTTACATCTAACTTAGATTTTTTTAATAGCTTTTTAAGAATATGAATAATTTTTACACTATGATCTCGTGCAGCAATTTCAGGTATGACTCCACCGTATTCAGTAAAAAGATCAACTTGTGAGTTAACAAGATGCCCTAAAAGGCCATCCTGTTCAGAATAAATAGCTAAACCAGTTTCATCGCAAGAGCTCTCTATACCTAAGACTAACATTGATTCTTTTTTAATTATCCTTACAATACACACTACATTATGCCAAGTATAAAAATTAAAGAAACTGAATCTTTCGATGTAGGTTTAAGGAAATTTCGTAGAGCTTGTGAAAGAGCTGGTGTTATAACTGAAGTACGTAAAAGAGAATTTTACGAAAAACCAACAGAAGAAAGAAAAAGAAAAGCTGCAGCCGCAGTTAAAAGAAACTATAAAAGAGTTATGAAAGACTCTTTTGCTAAACTCAAGTAACTTGTCCCAATTAAAAGATCAAATTAATAGCGAATTAAAAGAAGCTATGATTCAAAAGAATGTATTTCTAAGAGATACCTTGAGATTAATTATGGCAGAAGTAAAAAGATTCGAAGTTGATAGCAGACAAGAGCCTACAGATGAAGATATTGTTACGATCCTTAAAAAAATGGCAAAACAAAGAAAAGATTCTATTCAACAATACTCTGAAGGTGGAAGGCCTGACTTAGAAGAGATAGAAAAAAACGAACTAGAAGTTTTAGAGAAATATCTACCGCAAGCATTAGCTGGCGATGCGCTAAAAGAAGTTATACAGACAATAATTTCTGAAAATAATTTTTCAGGTATGCAAGATATGGGTAATGTCATGAAAGAACTTAGATCCAGACATCCCAA
>CAYFES010000108.1:0-1480 GCA_964342225.1 uncultured Gammaproteobacteria bacterium | reverse complement strand
TAAATCAGCTAGAGACTGGGACGCTCCAAATGAAGATATTAAATGTTATGAAGGAAATCCTGACATTATGACTAACATTAAGAGTGTGATTAAAGCCTTATGAAAAAGTTAACAGCGATACTTCTAATAATTTTTACTTATCAAAGCGTTCAGGCATCAGCTAATATTCCAGGTCCAAGAGACTGTTTTTGGTTGCGAGGTCCGGTGAGTGGTGATCCATACATTAATGTTGCTTATCCTGATTCAAATGTTTTTTATTGGGCAGCAGCATTCACTATGCCTGAAGGATCCAGAATGTATTTTGAAGGTGAATTTCCTTATGCCAGATACATGTCGGTTATAAGTTATGACAATCGAGGTAGACCTTTAGAATCTTTAGCTGATTATTTAATACAGCCTAGCAATGGAGCTTCAAATCCATATATGGATGGCAGCAACAGACTAGATGATAACAGAGGATATAAAATTGAAGTTCTGAACAAGACTCCAGCTGTAAAAAGAGAAACCGGCAGAGTAGCAAAAACCTCATCTAATATTATTCATGCACCTGAGCATGGCCCTCAACAACAGATAATCGTTTATAGAATATATTTGCCAGATACTGGCACTGCCCCACTTGGTGGTGTTGGCTTACCAGAGGTAATAGTAGAAAAGGATGGCAAAACTCTCAGAGGCAAAGATGCTTGTAAAGCCTTAAATACATCCCAAGATTTAGCGATAACAATAGATGCTTTAGGTATACCACCAATCAAGTATAGAGAACTTGCATCTCAACCAGACAAGCCAATGACTTGGCCTGCTCAGAATCCTCCTGAATGGTACATTCAACTAGATAGACAAAGTCTAATTGGTATCTATACAGGTGAGTTCAATAACAATGCTCCTAGAAGTACAGGCGGTTTTTTTCCTAATTTAGATAATCACTATTTGCGTACAATTGTGAACAGAAAGTATGGCAAAGTATTACTCATAAAAGCTAAAGCTCCTCGAACACCAAAAACATTTAATGGTAATTCTACTTACGAAGATAATGAGCTTAGGTATTGGTCTATTTGTTCCAATCAAAGTTTTGGCAATACTCGAGTAAATGATTGTTTATTTGATGAAGAGATTCCAGTAGATGAGGATGGCTATTTCACAATCGCAATTAGCAAAGCTGAAGACAGGCCAAGAAACGCCATAAAAGAATGTGGATTAGCTTGGCTTCCAATTGCAGACGATGGTGATGGAGTATTCGATGATGATGTTGCCATTGTACAGTTTAGGCATATGTTGGCTCAGGATGATTTCCCTCATTCTATTCAAAGCGTTGAGAATCAAGCTGACACCAAAAAGATAATGCGAGAATATTATCCTAGAGGCAGATATCTAATGCCTAACCAAGTAGAAAGTTTCGTTCCTTGTCCTATTGATTAATTTAGTACAGCTATAGAAATATTGAGAAAAGAAGCAAAGCTTATCCATAATAAATAAGGCAAAT
>CAYFES010000107.1:0-1497 GCA_964342225.1 uncultured Gammaproteobacteria bacterium | reverse complement strand
CATTTTATAAAGCACTAGAAAATATTGAGTTAAAAAAATATTCAGAGGCAAACCCTGAAACATTTGCTGTTGTCTTTTATTCGAAGGCATCTTTAAAAAATAGTAGTTTATTTGACAAGGATATGAAGAAAAAAGTTTCAACATATTTCGAAGATGAGAAAAGAATCTCAATGCTCTTATCTAAAGAGCTAACTGGAGATGACAGAGACATATTAATAATAAAAGACTTCGATACTAAAAAACCTGATCATAAAAAATATAAGTGGCTGAACAATATATTTGTTGGATTAGATAAATATGGTGTAGTTGAAGCATCTATTTATGCTGATACGAGTAGTCTTTTTAAAAATAAAAGTTTTGTCTTTGATTTAGCTAAAATAGCTGAAAAGGCAACTTACAGATATACAGATACAAATCCTAATACCAAATCGGAAGCAGTACTTAAAACGATAGATATATGTGTTGAGAAGCTAAATGCTTCATTGAATAAATCAGTTGAACTTGGTTTCAATGTAGGTCGTGGCGCAAACACAGCAAGAAATTTAGGCAATAGGCCTGCTAATCATGCTACTCCAACTTATATTGCTAATCATGTAAATAAATTAGCTAAAGAAATTGGTGGTTTTACTGTAGAAGTTTTAGAAGAAAGGGATATGAAAAAACTTGGAATGGGATCTCTACTTTCAGTTTCGGAAGGAAGTGTTGAACCAGCTAAGTTAGTCACCATGCAATATAAAGGTGGCAAGAAAGATGCCAAACCTATAGTTCTTGTTGGAAAAGGTATTACCTTTGATACAGGCGGAATAAGTCTTAAGCCAGGAGCAAAGATGGATCTGATGAAGTGGGATATGTCTGGTGCTGGTTCTGTAATAGGAACTATGTGCGCGGTAGCAGCTTCAAAATTACCTGTTAATTTAGTCTGTACAGTAGCTTTATCTGAGAATATGCCGGCTGGTAATGCTACAAAACCTGGGGATGTGGTAACTACTATGTCAGGACAAACAGTAGAGATCTTAAACACTGATGCTGAAGGACGATTAGTTCTTTGTGATGCTCTTACTTATGTAAAGAAATATAACCCTAAAGTAGTTATAAATACGGCAACTTTAACTGGAGCGGTAATAATAGCTTTAGGTGACGTTGCGGCTGGTGTTATGGGTAATGATCAAAAATTAATAGATAAGATTCTTGAGGCTGGTCAAAATACTGGTGAAAAAGCATGGCAGCTACCACTCTGGGATGAATATCAAAGCTATTTAGATTCAAATTTTGCTGATATTGCAAATATTGCTCCTGGAAGAGCAGCTGGAACTATTGAAGCTGGTTGTTTTCTATCTAGATTCACTGAAGACTACAAATGGGCTCATATAGACATTGCAGGAGTTGCTGATATTGGCGAAGGAAAAAATAAAGGTTCTACAGGAAAACCTGTTGGATTGTTATTTGAGTACGTAAATAGCAATCGTTAATGGCGGCTACATTCTATTCAGGCTTCAA
>CAYFES010000106.1:0-1567 GCA_964342225.1 uncultured Gammaproteobacteria bacterium | reverse complement strand
GCATTAACTCTTAGCTATGCTGTAGAGGCAAATAATGACTACAATTTATTAATTAAAGCATGCAGAGACTGCAATTGGATTGCCTATCCTGAAGTTTTTAAATTAAGAGAAAATTGTGAAATAGCTAGGCAAGGAATATTCGTTACCGGAATGACTAGGTGCGCTAAGATTTATGAATAAGTGGTCTAAAGAAAAAGCTAATTCTTGGTACGAAGATCATAAATGGATTGTAGGGTGTAATTTCCTTCCAAGCTCTGCAATCAACCAACTCGAAATGTTCCAAGATGATACTTTTGACTTAGATACTATAAAAAAAGAAATAACTTGGGCTTCAGATATAGGGTTCAATTCACTAAGAATTTATCTTCACGATCTGTTGTGGAGTGATAAAAATAGTTTCACTTCGAAATTAAGCCTTGTTTTAGATGTTTGTGCTTCTAAAAACATAAAACCTATATTGGTATTGTTTGATGATTGTCATAGAGCCTATCCGAAACTAGGAAAACAACCTAAACCTGTTAAAGGTGTTCATAATTCTGGATGGAAGCAAAGCCCTGGAATGAAAGTTGTTCACGACCTATTTGACGATACTCTCTCTAAAAAAGAATTGTCAGACCTAAAAGCCTATGTGTGTGGTGTTTTAGAGTCTTATGCACAAGACGAAAGAATATTGATGTGGGATTTATATAACGAACCCGGACAGTTCGGAGTAGGAGAAAAGTCTATTAAATTATTAGAACTTACTTGGGAATGGGCCAGAGAAGTTAACCCGCCTCAACCTTTAACATCCTGTTTGGATGGATCCGTTGGTGAAGAAATAATCAAATTGAATCAAGAAAATTCTGACGTAATAACTTTTCATACTTACGAAAAAGACAAACTAGAACCGACCATAAAAAGACTTAAAGAAACTAATAGGCCTGTCATTTGCACTGAATATATGGCAAGAGAATTTGGAACAACATTCCAATTTAGCCTGCCAATATTCCAAAAATATAATGTGGGATGTTACAACTGGGGCTTGGTGGCTGGAAAAAGTCAGACTCACTTTGGATGGGAAACAATAATGAACCTCCATAATCTAAAAGAAAAAGGAGAATTTATTGAAGAAGGAGAGGATATTCCTGAACCTGATATTTGGTTTCATGATATTTTTAGAAAAAATGGAACTGCTTTTGACGAAGAAGAGGTTATCTTTATTAAAAACATTCTATCCTAAACATGGTTGTCTAATATTTGTTAAGATTTGCGTATGAAAACTATTCCCGAATTCAGTCCAGAACATGTTGCTGAAAACTCCGCACCAGAAGATTCCATCTTTTACGATTTTCTTAATTCAAAAGAACCTTATGATTCTTTATTTAAGAATAATCCGTGGATGATTCCGCCGAACTTAAAAAAACCTTTGGAATGGGGCGAGAATTATTGGAATACTACTGTTGCAAGAAAGCATCCTTATTGGAAGGATTATGAATTACCAGCTCCTACTAAAGATATTCATAAATTAAGATCAGACCTTAAGGAATGGGGCTATGGCTTGATTGAAGAAGCCATGTCAAAAGAACAA
>CAYFES010000105.1:0-1609 GCA_964342225.1 uncultured Gammaproteobacteria bacterium | reverse complement strand
TCAATTAGTTTTTTTGCTAAATGAAATCCTATGAATCCAGCTACGCCTGTGATTAAAATTCTCATAATCTGGAGGCTGAGAACGGAATCGAACCGATGTTAACGGAGTTGCAGTCCGCTGCATAACCACTCTGCCACTCAGCCATTCTGATATATTTTAAACTAATAGGTATAAGAATCATCCTTAAATGGACCTTCTTTACTTATGGAGATATATTCTTCTTGCTCTTTTGTTAGTTTTGTTAGAGTTCCACCAAAACCTTTAACCATTAAACTTGCTACTTCTTCATCTAGTTTTTTTGGTAAAACTTTTACATATAATTCTTTCTGATCATCAGATTTATCAGCAAAACCATCTTCAAATAATGCAATTTGTGCAAGCACTTGATTACAGAAAGATCCATCCATGACTCTACTTGGATGTCCGGTTGCTAAAGCTAAATTAACTAGCCTGCCTTCACCCAGAAGAATTATATATTCATCTTTGTTTCTTATTATTTTATGGACGCCAGGTTTAATCTCTTTCCATTCATAGTTCTTTAAATACTTAACATCTATTTCACTATCAAAATGCCCTATATTGCAAACAACACAGCCAGATTTTAGGGCATCGAGCATATGCCTATCTAAAACATTGATATTGCCTGTTGTGGTTACGACTAAATCGTATTTTTCTAATAGTTTTTTATCTAAATTCTTACCATCTTGACCAACATTCCCATTTTCGTAAGCAGAGACAACACTAAATCCATCAAAACATGCTTGCATTGCACAGATTGGGTCAATTTCAGTGATATCAACGATCATTTTTTGCTGATTCAATGAATCGGCTGAACCTTTACCCACATCACCATAACCAATAACAAGAGCTTTCTTGCCAGATAAAAGCATGTCTGTTCCTCTCTTAATAGCATCGTCTAATCCATGCCTACATCCATATTTATTATCATTCTTCGATTTAGTAATAGAATCATTTACATTTATGGCTGGAACTTTCAATTCGCCGCTTTCTAGCATTTCTTTTAGTCTTTTAACCCCTGTCGTTGTTTCTTCAGAAACTCCATGGATTTTTGAGAGCATTTCAGGGTAATCTTTATGTACTTTAAGAGTAAGATCACCTCCATCATCTAAAATTAAATTTGCCTCCCAAGGTTTACCGTCTTTATTAATAGTTTGATCTAGACACCACTCATATTCTTCTTCCGTCTCACCTTTCCAAGCAAAAACAGGAATACCTTGATCAGCAATTGCAGCAGCTGCATGATCTTGAGTTGAGAAAATGTTACATGAAGACCATCTAACCTCAGCGCCTAATTCAATTAAAGTCTCAATTAAGACAGCAGTTTGGACAGTCATATGTATACAGCCCATTATTTTTGCGCCCTTAAGAGGTTGTTGATCTTTATAATTATCTCTTAATTGCATTAAAGCAGGCATTTCATCTTGAGCTAATAAAATTTCTTGCCTTCCATATTCTGCAAGAGAGATATCTTTTACTTTGTAATCTTGCTTACTCATTTTCATCTCCTTTAGAATCATACTGCCAATTCTTTAAAATCCAACTACTTGAATTCTTTTTATTTGTGCCGCCAACCCCAAACATAAATTTA
>CAYFES010000104.1:0-1627 GCA_964342225.1 uncultured Gammaproteobacteria bacterium | reverse complement strand
TCAAAGTTATCAAGAAACGACCAATAGTAATAGCCTCTAATATCTAAACCATCATTAAGACATCTCTGAAGGCCTTCCAATGCTGTTGTAATGTAGTTTATTCTCTGTTGATCGTCATCTGTGCCAATACCATTTTCTGTAACAATCATTGGACAATTAATTTTTGGAGCAACATATCTAAGAACATTCTCTACGGATTCAGGATAATATTCATAACCCATCACAAGCATGTCAGCAGTATTTATATCGGGCATAATGATGCCGTCTGGACCAAAAGTATGACGTGTATACATTTGTACGCCTAAAAAGTCATCATCTTTAACTTGATCAAGACATATATCTACTGATTCGGCATGCGCTTTATCTCTTTCCTCTTCTCCTCCTTCAATGCACTGATAATCCATTATCGACAGAGTTATCCCTACAGGCTGATTGTTATTTAAATTCTCTTTTATAACCGGGAGTGACTTTCTGTGAGCCTCCATCATGCAATCTCGAATTTTATAAGGATGACCAAATAAAAATGGACCAAAATTATCTACATTTGAACCGCATGATTTTGCGGCTTCATCTACAAATGGTAAAAATGTTTTGATTCCATCTGGAGGATAATTTGGAAAGCTATGAGCAAAACATGAAGTTAGATTTGCCTCATTAATGGTGCAGATTATATCTGCATAATCTCCTAATTCTTTGGTTACTTTCTCTGCATACCTTACGAATAAATCGGCATTTTGAAGCTTTTCCCAACCTCCTCTCGCTGTGAACCAAAGAGGAGAAGTGAAATGTTGATATGTTACACATGTTTTTAAGCCTTTCTCATGACAATAATCTAGAACCTTCTTGTAGTGATCAATTGCTTCTTGGGAATATTCACCCTCAGAAGTTTCTATTCGAGCCCATTCAATGGACATGCGATAAGACTGAATTGAATGTTCAGCCATAATATCAATATCTTCTTTATATTTATTCCATTGATCACAAGCTACGCCTGATGGCTCTACAAAAATTGTGTCTTTTGTATTTTCTAATAGCCAATAATCAGAATTAGTATTATTACCTTCTACCTGATGTGCAGCAGTAGCAGTGCCCCAAATAAAATCCTTTGGTGTCTTAACTATCACAACTTAGTTTTAAGACTGTGACTTGCCTATAGTCTCAAAGTGTTTGATGGCTACATCACCACCTGAATTAGGTCGTTTAGCGTCAGTTGTGTCTGCTACTTCAGCCCAATGTTCAGCAACTGCTTCAGCTGTGAAATTTTCATCTGTACCAAAATACTTACCCATTGTTTCCATGACATAAGTATTTGCTACAACACCTCCTCCTACTTCAAGAATCTCTCCATTAGGAGCTTTTTCACTTGCTAGAAAGATTACCCCTGGAATGATTAACTTAGGATCTAATTTTTCTGCAAACTCAGGTGGAAATAAATGTTCTGTCATTCTAGTTGTTGCGGTAGGTGCAACAGAGTTTGTATGAATATTATATTTAGCTCCTTCAAGTTTTAGAGTATTCATTAACCCAACAACTCCCATCTTAGCTGCTCCATAATTTGTTTGACCAAAATTACCGAACAAGCCGGAAGAAGATGAAGTCATAATTATTCTTCCGTATTCTTGTTCTT
>CAYFES010000103.1:0-1714 GCA_964342225.1 uncultured Gammaproteobacteria bacterium | reverse complement strand
AAAAAGTTTATTAGCCCTAGGAATGCTGCAGCAGGAACCTTGAGAAATTTAGATTTAGAAACTGTAAAACATAGACCACTCGATGTTTTTTTCTATGGGCTAGGCGGACATTCTGATGACTTGAAAATTCAATCTCAGAAAGAATTTTTAAATTTCTTAAAGTTAAATAATTTTCCAATCAATGAATTGATATCTTTTGGAGACAAAGAGCATGCAAAAATATCAGTAGATAACATTCTTAATTCAAGAGAAAGTTTAAGTTATGAAATAGATGGAGCTGTTATAAAAGTTAATGATTTTAATCAACAAAATAAATTAGGCTTTGTCTCAAAAGCACCTAGATGGGCAACAGCTTGGAAATTTCCAGCTTCTGAAAAATACACAAAGGTAAATAATGTTTTATTTTCTGTTGGCAGAACGGGAATTATTACTCCTTATGCAACGATAGAGCCTGTTTTATTAGCTGGAGCAAATATCTCTAATGTATCGCTACACAACATGGACGAACTTAAACGATTGGACATTATGGTCAATGACACAGTTCTTGTTAAAAGAGCTGGAGATGTTATCCCACAAATTGTAAAAGTTAATTTTGATATGCGCACAGGTGAAGAAAAAGCTATTAATGTGCCTGAGGAATGTCCTTCTTGTAATGGTCCTATGCAAATTGATGGTCCTTTTCTTAAATGTAATGCTGGCATGACATGTAAAAAACAGCTTTTTGGTTATTTTGAGCACTTCGTATCAAGAAAAGCAATGAATATAGATGGTCTTGGCTACAAGATTAATCAACATCTTATAGATCTGGGCTATGTAAAAGAAGTTGCTGACTTATATAAATTAAAGAACTTTGAATCTGAATTAAAATCTTTGGAAGGTTTTGGTGAAAAATCTATTGATAATCTTTTTGAAAGTATTGAAAACTCAAGATCCGTTGAACTGGAGACATTTATTAATTCATTAGGAATGCCTGAGGTTGGCGAATCAACCGCATCAGCTTTAGCACGCCATTTTAAAAGTTTTAAAAATCTAAGATCAGCAGATTATGACGATTTAATGCAAATTGACAGTATAGGAGATGTAGTTGCAAAAAATATTTTGAAATTTTTTGAATCTGATCCTGTTGGAATTGATAACCTTCTTCAAGAACTTACCATAAAAGATTTTATTGTTAGTGAATCTAGTCATTTGGATGGAAAAAGAATAGTAATAACTGGCTCATTTAATGAATTTAGTAGAGAAGAGATCAAAGATATCATAAAGGAGAAGGGCGGAATTCCTTCATCTGGCGTTAGCTCAAATACAGATTTTGTAATTTTAGGGGAAAATCCAGGCTCAAAATATAAAAAAGCAGCAGAACTTGGAATAGAATTAGTAACAGAAGATAAAATTAAAAATTTTCTTAAAGTATGATCAGAAATAATTTACTTGTCTTAACCTTATTCTTGTTGGCTAGTTGTTCGGCAAAGATACCTAGCAATCAAGATGATATCTGTGACATTCTTGATGAAAACCCTAAATGGGGCCAACATCTTTTGGATGCTCAAAAAAGATGGGATGCAGAACCTAGTACAGTGATGGCTATTATTAGACAGGAATCTTCATTTGATCAAGATGCAGCCCCTGAGAGAAATAAATTGCTAGGTTTTATCCCTTGGAAAAGAGCTTCAAGCGCTAAAGGCTATGCTCAAGCAGTTGAAGGAACTTGGGAAGA
>CAYFES010000102.1:0-1715 GCA_964342225.1 uncultured Gammaproteobacteria bacterium | reverse complement strand
AAACAGAACTGCAGATTAATCTTTCAAACCTCGAGAACAATCTCAAAGTAATAAAATCAACAACTTCCGCAGAAATTCAAGCAGTCATAAAAGCAAATGCTTACGGTCTTGATATTAGTGAAGTCTGCGAAACTATCGAAGATCAAGTTGAATCATTTGCTGTCATTACAGTTGATGAGGCTTTGAATCTAAGAAAGAAAACTAAAAAACCTATTTTAATTCTGCAAGGAATCCATGAGATTTCAGATTATCAGGAGATAAAAAATTCTGATTTAGATTTTGTTGTCCATTCAGATTGGCAATTAGAGAATATTCCTAATATTGATTTTTCTAATACTAGAGCTTGGCTAAAAATAAATACTGGAATGAATAGATTAGGTTTTCATCCAGAAGAATTTTCTGATAAATATCAAAAGCTAATAGATAAGAAGTTCAAAGATTTGGTACTCATGTCTCATTTAGCATCATCAAGTGAGAAATCAGACACAAAAAATATAGAACAGATAGAGCTTTTTACCAACCTAACCAAAGACCTTAATAATAAAAAAAGTCTTGCTAATTCTGGGGCAATATTTAATTTCAAAGAATCTCACTTTGATATTGTTAGGCCAGGCATTGCTATTTATGGTGGCAAATATTTAGAACATGGAATCAAACCTGTTACATGCTTAAGATCAAAAATAACAATGTTAAAAAATATTAAAGCTGGAGATAGTGTTGGTTATGATGGGTCATGGGTAGCAGATTCAGACTGTATTATTGCCGGCATACCAATAGGTTATGCAGACGGATATCCTTATTCTTCTCAATCAAGAGAAGTCAGCATAAATGGGAAAAAATTTAAAACAGCTGGAAAGATAAATATGGATTTAATAACAATCAATCTTGAACAAGATTCTAGTATTAAGATAGGTGATTGGGTTGAATTGTGGGGATTTGATACAAATTTAACTAGTTTTTCACAAGAATTCGATTCAATTTCTTATCAATTATTAACTAATATCTCGGGTAGAGTTAATAAAAATTATTTAGAATAGCGTAAGGATTTTATTTTGCTGAAAGATACGAGGTTTATTTTCGTTACGGGTGGTGTTGTTTCATCTCTAGGGAAAGGAATCGCTTCAGCATCTATAGGATCAATTCTAGAATCAAAAGGTTATAAGGTCTCAGTAATAAAACTTGATCCATATTTTAATGTTGATCCAGGCACCATGAGCCCATTTCAGCATGGCGAAGTATTTGTTCTTGAAGATGGAACAGAGACAGATTTAGATTTAGGTCATTATGAGAGATTCATTGATAACGTATGCACTAAGAAAAATAATTTTACAGCTGGAAAAGTTTATTACTCTGTATTAAGAAAAGAAAGAAAAGGAGAATATCTAGGAAAAACAGTACAAATAATTCCTCATATTACTGATGAGATTAAACGTAAGATATTAAATGCTTCAAAAAATTGTGACATTGCTATCGTTGAGATAGGTGGAACAGTAGGGGACATAGAAGGTCAACCATTCATTGAATCAATTAGACAATTAGGTCTTGAATTAAAGAGTTATCAAACTTCATATTTACATTTAACACTTGTTCCGTACCTATCAAATGCCGGAGAATTAAAAACTAAACCAACACAACACTCAGTAAAAGAGTATCGAACCTTGGGAGTTCAGCCCGATATTCTTATTTGCCGATCCAACTATGCTCTTCCACAAGAG
>CAYFES010000101.1:0-1721 GCA_964342225.1 uncultured Gammaproteobacteria bacterium | reverse complement strand
GATTAATAAGATATTTTGTTTTATTGTCTAATAGATCTAGGGGCAATGATTTATTAATTATCTCTTCTCTAATTAAATCCCTTAGCTTATCTAAGTTAAGATCCTTTGAATGTTGAGATGAAAAGACAACTGAATCGATTCTTTTTGGTTTGTAGTTTAAATCGTATTCTACTGAAACTTGTGATTTAGCATCAGGCAACAAACCATAATCTGAACTTTTCCTTATTTCAGCATGCTTCATTGTTAACTTATGTGCTAAAGATATTGGCAAAGGCATAAGTTCTTTTGTCTCTTTACAGGCGTAACCAAACATCAGCCCTTGGTCTCCTGAGCCTAAATTAGCTATACCTCTAGCGATGTCTGAGCTTTGCTGAGAAAGAAGATCAATGAACTCAAAACTGTCGTAGCTAAAACCAAGACCTTCATCAATATAACCAATACTTTTTACAACATCTCGAGCTATTTTTTCGTAATCAATAGATGCCTTTGAGCTTATTTCACCAGCTAAAACTACAGTATTGTTTTTAACAAGAGTCTCACAGGCAACTCTAGACTCTCTATCTTGCTTAAGACACTCGTCTAATACCGCATCTGATATTTGATCGCAGATCTTATCAGGATGACCTTCTGATACAGATTCAGATGTAAAAATATATGACAATTTATAATCCCTCGATGTTAACGCCATTAATTGATAGCGCGTTATCAGTAAGAACTTTTATTAGAGCATCAACTTCTTTATCTGTTAAGCTCTTATCTTCAGTTTGGAACTTAAATCTGTAACCAACTTTCATGACATTAAGTTTCTTATTCTCAAAATAATCAAAAATAAAAGATTCTTTTATCAGAGGCATCTTTTTGATTGATTTTGCTAATGTTTCACTCAGTTCTTTTAAAACTTCCGGATTATCTATGCTCATAGATATATCTCGAAAAATTGCTGGAAAATCAGAAGTCTTTTCAATTTTTTTCTCTGATAAATTTAAACTCTCTAGAGATATCTCAAAAGCAAAGACTGGAGTCTTTGATTTTGAATCAATCAAACTGTTATTTAGTTTGCCTATACCGCCAATATCTTTACCTTTGAAGGTTATATGTTCAAAGAATTCATATTCATCACAACTATCATGGCTATAAGTTAATTCTTCGCCCAGTAATTCTAAGGCGATGGTATTTAATAAACCCTTAAGATAAGCATAATCAAGCTGAGCATTAAACTCTTTAAAATTTTTATTTGATCTACCATTGACTAAAGCAGCCATTCTCTTTTCTTGTCCTGCTTTAGTATAAATATCTGTTATCTCAAAAAATTTGATTGAATCTTTTTGACGATTTTGATTATAAGCAAGATTATTTTTTAAAGAATTCATTAAATTAGTTCTAAGTTTTGCTCTCTGTTTATCGAGTGAATTATCTACGCTTATAGACGATTCGCTTTCATCTGCAGTAAATGGCATATTTATTACTTCAAAGAATCCATGAGAAACAAACAGATTCTTACATTTTTCTTCTAAAGATTGCTCCATGGATTTCACTTTTATTCCAAGAGCCAGACTTTCTGCTGCTATATTGTCATAACCGACCATTCTGGCAACTTCTTCTGCAAGATCATTAATATGTTCAAGGTCAGACCTATGAGAAGGCACCATCATAGATTTATCATTGCTAAAACCCAAAGATTCAAGATACTTCAATTGATCTTTTTCTTTAATATTGGTGCC
>CAYFES010000100.1:0-1723 GCA_964342225.1 uncultured Gammaproteobacteria bacterium | reverse complement strand
GACCATGCACTAGAATCTTGATCATAAAAATCTAGATAAGTTTTTGCGATAGAATCAGGATGTATCATTTTGTAATTAGTATCTGATTTTGAACCAATTCCCCCATCAATAATGAAATGACCAATATGAATATTTTGAGGATGAAGTTCTCTAGCTAATGATTGAGCAAGACCTCTTAGTCCAAACTTGCCCATAGCAAAAACAGATGAGTTAGCAAACCCTTTAACTCCTGCAGTAGCTCCCGTAAAAAAAATACTACCACTTTTTCTTTTCAGCATTCTTTTTGCTGATTCTTGAGCTACTAAAAAAGCTCCATAACAAGTAACCTCAATGGCTTTTTGTGTTTGTGCAGGATCTAATTCAACTATGCTCCCTCTTACTCTTGCAGAAGCATTATAAATTACTAAATTTGGTGTGCCAATAGTATTGTCCAATTCTTTAAAAAGATTTGATACACTTTCTTTATTTGTAGCATCACATTGATAGGTATTTGCATTAGTTTCTTCTTTTAAGGCTTTTAATTTGTCAATATTCCTAGCAGCTAAGTTAACAACCATATTTTTTTTAGAGCACAAACGTGCCAAAGATGCACTAAGCCCACTTCCAACACCAACAATCAATACTGATTCAGTCATCAAAATATTACTGTTTATAAATTATATTTTTTCATAAAATGAAGCATTTAAAGCTTCAATTTTAGCGTTAGCAATTAATATTTGTTGCTTTGATTCATCCGTATCTTTATTCTGCAATTCTTGTATTTCTTTTTCTATTGAATTCTTATCCAAAGAATTCATTTCTTCTACAGTTTCTCCCAGAACAATACATTTTTCAGGATTTACTTCTGCAAATCCTCCTGAAACAAAAAAAGATTTTAATAAATCTTTATTTTCACCATAAATCATTACACGTCCTGATCTAAGTGAAGATATCAATTTACTATGTCCAGGCAGAACACCAATATCTCCATCCTTGCCTGGCACAATTATCATACCAACCTCATCATTAAAAATAAGATTTTCAGGTGAAACTAAATCAAAAGAAATTTTTGCCATTAAGCCGCTTCAGATTCTAATTTTTTTGATTTTTCAATAGCTTCATCAATACCTCCAACCATATAGAATGCAGCCTCAGGCATATGATCATACTCACCTTTCACTAGTCCATCAAAACTTTTAATTGTATCTTCTAATTCAACATATTTTCCTGGAGAACCAGTAAATACTTCAGCAACAAAAAAAGGTTGGCTTAAAAACTTTTCAATTTTTCTAGCTCTGGCAACAGTTAATTTATCTTCTTCAGATAATTCGTCCATACCTAAAATTGCAATTATATCTTGTAAACTTTTGTAAGTTTGCAAAACACGTTGTACTTCTCTTGCTACACGATAATGATCATCTCCTACAACCTGTGGATCTAAAATTCTTGAAGTAGAGTCAAGCGGGTCTACAGCTGGATAAATACCTTTTTCAGAAATTGCACGGTTTAAGACAGTTGTTGCATCAAGGTGAGAAAATGATGTTGCAGGTGCTGGATCTGTTAAATCATCAGCAGGAACATAAATTGCCTGAACAGAAGTTATTGATCCTTTTTTTGTAGTTGTAATACGCTCTTGAAGAGCCCCCATATCAGTTGCCAATGTCGGTTGGTAGCCAACGGCAGACGGTATTCTTCCTAAAAGAGCTGATACTTCCGAACCTGCTTGAGTAAAACGAAATATATT
>CAYFES010000099.1:0-1729 GCA_964342225.1 uncultured Gammaproteobacteria bacterium | reverse complement strand
TTACCTCCAAACATGTATCTAAATTTTCCAGCTTGATTAAATATTTGATCAAAACAAACTCCCATAAAATCTACAAACATAAGATCAGCAATTGGACGCAAACCCGTTAAAGCTGCTCCAGCTGCGGTTCCAATAATAGCACTTTCCGTTATAGGAGTATCAATAACTCTTTCTCTACCAAACTCAGGAGCCAAGCCTTTTGTAACTGCCATGGGGCCTCCCCATGCATCTTGATCACCTTTTGTACCAGCTCCTCCAGCAACATCTTCTCCAAGAACTATAACGTTTTCATCTCTTCGCATTTCTTGTTTAATCGCTTCGTTTATTGATTCTCTGAAAGTTTTTTTGCTCATATTATTTTAATATTTTACGTATACATCTGTTAGTAAATCTGATTCCACAGGATATTTAGCTTCTTTTGATGCAGAAACAGCCTCTTCAATTTCTTTTTTTATGTTTTTTTCAATTTCTTCAAGTTGACTTTCTTCTAATAATCCCGATTCAGTAACCTTTCTTTTAAAAATTTTTATAGGATCTTTGTTATCTCTTATATCTTTTGTTTCTTCATCTAATCTATAGGTAATTGCATCTCCTTCATAATGTCCATAAACTCTACTTAATTTTACATGCAAAAGAGTTGGCCCTTCATTATTTTTAGCTCTTTCTACAGCTTCTTTTGCTGCTTGATGAACTGCAAAAAAGTCAGTTCCATCAACTTTTTCAGCGTGCAAACCATAGGCTTTTCCTCTGTCTACTATATTTCCACCAACTGAGTAGTCACTAGAAGTAGCTTCAGCATATCCATTATCTTCAACTACAAAAATTGCTGGCAATTTTAAAATAGAAGCCATATTAATAGATTCAGCTGTAGTACCTTGATTAGAAGCACCATCACCTAAGAAACAAACAGCCACATTACCTGTTTTTTTAGTTTTAAATGTCAAGGCAGCACCACAAGTTAAAGGAGGACCTCCTCCAACTATTCCATTTGCTCCTAACATTCCTTTAGTTAAATCTGCGATATGCATAGATCCGCCTTTACCTCCACAAATGCCATCTTTTTTTCCAAATAATTCTTTCATCATTCCTTTGCTGTCACATCCTTTAGCAATACAGTGACCATGACCTCTATGAGTGCTTGCAATTGTATCTTGATCATTTAAATTTAAGCATATACCCATAGCTGAAGCTTCTTCACCTGCATATAGATGAACAAAACCAGGTAAAGCACCAGAAGCAAATTCTTCATGAACAGCATCTTCGAATTCTCGAATACGACACATACCTTGATAGGCTTTAATTAATTCTTCTCTATTTAACTGCATTTTATTTGTATTTAGACTTAAATCTAATATTCAATTAATTTCAAGTCAATCAATTAAATGGCTTTAGAATACTTATAATACACAAAGTATTTTTTAATAATAATTATATATAATATATTATGTATCAGTGACACTGTGTTCTAATAACCACTCTGCCATTTCTTTAATCATTTTATCTGAAGCTATTATAACTTTTTTTCTATGATCTTTTGAGCTTGGTAAAACATGAAGATAACCTTTACTAATACAATCATCTATATATTTATTTTCTGATAAAGGCGTTCTGTGATGAATATCATGCTTCATAACCAAATCTATTAATTCAGTTTTATGCAAGTCTTTATTCATAAAATAGTATTTAAGAGTAATCATTGCTATAAGAATATGAGAAGAGGTTTGATAAA
>CAYFES010000098.1:0-1747 GCA_964342225.1 uncultured Gammaproteobacteria bacterium | reverse complement strand
TTCTTTGTTTATTTTTTCTTGAAGTATTACTGACCATTGCTTTTCTTTAGACATGCCATATCCAGCGCTTATGCTATCACCATATATCAATAAAACTTCAGTCTTAGAATTTGCATAGGTTGATAACGAAAATATTAATATCACTAAAATTGATAAATATTTCATAGCCTACAAATAAGTTTTAGATTTTTTATTCATTGTAAATTGAGAATAAATTTTCATTCGTAATTAAGGGGTGTTATAGTTATATAATACACCTATTTAATCACAAAAATGATTTTAAAAGTAAATAATCTCAGGAAAGAGGTAGCTTCTGGTGACTCTTCATTAGTAATATTAGATGATGTTTCTTTTAGCCTGGAAGAAGGTCAATCTCTAGCCATAACAGGGCCATCTGGTTCTGGAAAATCAACACTTTTAGGATTATTAGCTGGTTTAGATAGTGCATCAAGTGGAACAATTTTTTTAGACAACATACCCATCCATGACCAAGATGAAGAAGAAAGAGCTTTGATTAGAAAAGAAAAAGTTGGATTTGTATTCCAGTCTTTCGAACTTCTTCCAAGCTTGACTGCTCTTGAGAACGTCATGCTCCCTTCTGAGTTAAAGTCTGAAGCAGACCCTAAAAGCAATGCTGAATTCTTTCTGGAAAGAGTTGGCTTAAAAGATAGGCAACATCACTACCCTAATCAATTATCAGGAGGTGAACAACAAAGGGTTGCTATCGCTAGAGCTTTTGCATGTTCATCAAAAATATTATTTGCCGATGAGCCAACAGGTAACCTAGATTCAAAGAACGGAAAGCTAATATCAGATTTATTATTTGAAGTGAATTCAGAAACAGACAATGCCTTAGTCGTCGTTACTCACGACCACGATTTAGCAAAAAAATGTGACAAAACTATAAGTCTTCAACTAGGGAAAATAGTCGAATAATGCTCTTAGGTTTATCTATAAAACTCATCATAAGAGAAATCAGATCGGGTTATCTAACTTCTATGTTAGTTTCCCTAACTCTTGCAATTACTATTGTTTCAGGGATTTCTCTTTTTACTGATCGACTAGAACAAGCTCTAAGTACACAAACGGAGGAATTTCTAGGCGGAAATCTTAAGTTTGAATCCAATAAAAATAAATTGCAGCCTTTATTAAAAGATTTAGAAATAAAAGATTCCCAGTTCATGGAAATGGCCTTATTTGCATCAGTTATATTTTCTGATGAAGAGATGCAATTAAGCTCTGTCAAAGCTGTAGATAATTCCTATCCCTTAATAGGTTTGCTCGAATTAGAAAATTCAGAAGGTGTTTATTCAACTAAGCGTAATCCTAAACCCGGGACGGTCTGGATGGACGAACGTCTTCAGAATTTATTAAAAGTTAAATATGGAGATGAGGTATATATTGGAGATAAAAGCTTTATATTTACTGACACTATCAATTACGAACCTGATCGAGCTTCAGGAAATTTTTCTTTTGCGCCTAAAACTATAATGAATATGTCTGATCTTGAATCAACACAGATTATTCAGCCAGGAAGCCGTGTGGAATATAACTATTTGTTTGCTGGTCCAGAAAATGAAATTCTTTCTATTAGAAATTTTCTTGAAGAGATAAAAGAAAGCGGAGATGAAATTGAAATGCTGGATGAAGATTCTAGTTCTCTTGGTAGAGCAGTTGATAGATCAGAAAACTTTTTTCTTCTTGGCGGTCTTATAGCGGTTCTGTTATCGGCATGCACCATAAGCAT
>CAYFES010000097.1:0-1762 GCA_964342225.1 uncultured Gammaproteobacteria bacterium | reverse complement strand
ATTTTAAATTGTTTGGAATATCTGCCATGAAATTATTTTAAATATTTTAAAAAATTTGTCTTACAAAAATGCAAATTAATCTCTTTATCTCGCAACTTTGCATTTCCAGTATCTGGATGATTGCTATCAACTCTACATAATCCTATATTCTTTCCAAAAGTTGGACTCCAAGTTCCACTAGTCACAATACCACTGCCACCATCAAAATAAACTTCAGTACCAGATCTAAGAACTCCTCTTGCATCAGTATGAAATCCTACAAGCTTCTTAGAATCTGATTGCAAATCTAATAGAGCACTTTTACCGATAAAATCTCTTGCATCATTAGACATGTCTATTGTCCAACCTAAATTAGATTCATAAGGATGATTTTCAGCTGTCATATCAGAACCATATAGATTGAAGCCTGCTTCAAGTCTTAGAGTATCTCTTGCTGCTAAACCCACAGGTTTAATGCCCTTCTCAATAAAATGATTCCATAGCTCTAAACCACGAGATGCATTAGAAATAATCTCAAAACCAACTTCTCCTGTATAACCTGTTCTAGCTATCATTACATCATCAAGAGTTTGAATATGGAAAGGCTCTAGATCAACATCAAAGATTTCACTTAAGCATTGTTTTGCTTTTGGTCCTTGCAGAGCAATGATTGATGCCTCCTCTTTAAAGTCCACCGCGACATCAAAGTTAAGAGCCATTTTCTTAAACCATGTATTGTTTTGATCTCTTGTACCACAATTTGAAATTATTCTGAAATTCTCATCTCCGAGATGGTAAACAATTAGATCATCAAGAATCATTCCCTCATCATTAAGTAAAGGCGAATATAAAGCTCTTGTACTAGCTAGAATCTTATTTACATCGTTTGGTAAGAGATGTTGTAAAAACTCAACTTGTCTTGAACCTGCAAAATCAAAAACAGCCATATGAGAAACATCAAAGATTCCAACATTTTCTCTGACTTCTTTGTGTTCTGAAATTTGAGAACCATAATTTACCGGCATCTCCCAACCGGCAAAATCAACCATTTGCCCACCATTATTTGCATGGAATTCATTTAAATAAGTTTTCTTCATTTATGAGCTAAAAATTCTATTTCAACACAGCCACCCATGGCTAAATCTGTGACACCAAAGGAGCTTCGTACTGGTAAAGGTTCATCAAAATAACTCACATAGATCTCATTGAACTTAGGAAAGTCATCCATATTTTTTAACATAACAAGAGACTTAACGACATTGGAATAATCTAAACCATAGTAATCTAAACCTTCTTTTAAGTTTTTAAATATTTGATGAGTTTCTGCTTCTACCCCTCCATCAACTAGACCACTTTCTCCTAGTCCTAACATTCCGGAGAACTGAATGAAATCTCCAATTTCAACGGCATCTGAATAAGGCGTATTCTTTTTTTCTTTATTTACAGTTTTGTATTTCATTGTTTAAAAAAATAGTGAAAATTTATATAAGATATTGTACAGTACCCACCTATGGCAGCAAACAAACAACAAAAGGTTTATCTAATACCTGAAGGTGAAACTAGAGATAGTCATACCTATCACTATACTGTTGTTAAAACTAAGAAGTTCATTCAAGAGAACGAAAAGCTAAAAATCAAAAAATTCAATCCTGTCAAAAGGAAGCATGAGTGGTTTGTGGAAGCAAAATTACCGCCTCATAGCAAAAACTAACATCTTTTAAAAAATAACTTAAAATAGAATCTAAGGGGTTTTTATGAGATTTATTCTATTACTTTTATCGTT
>CAYFES010000096.1:0-1847 GCA_964342225.1 uncultured Gammaproteobacteria bacterium | reverse complement strand
GCGTGGGGGTTCGACTCCCTCCATCCCTACCAACTTATAATATAATTAGTTCATGAATAATTTTTTAAATATAGCAACTTATACAGTCGGTTTTCTTTTCTTCATTAATGGGGTTATGTGGCTTATATATCCTGCTGCATCAGCAGAAGCATTGGGCATGTCATTGCTATCTGGAGAAGGCTTAAGCACACAGATTGGTGATTTAAGTAGTTTCTTTCTTGTTCTGGGAAGTTTCATACTCTTAGGAGCCTATACAAAGCAGAAGTATTGGTTCTATGCTCCTATTGCATTATTGGGTTTGGCAGCGATTTCAAGAACTATCGCATACCTTTTTCATGATGCTGCATTTGCTACGCAGAGCATTATGGTTGAAGTTTTAGTTGCTTGTTTGTTATTCTTTCAAGCATCAAGGAAAAGTTAATGAAAATTCTTAGAACACCAGAATCAAGATTTGAGAATCTCAAAGATTATAATTTTGAACCGCACTATTTTGATGTGCAGCATGAAGGTGAAACATTGCGCATGCATTATCTTGATGAGAACCCATCATCGGATGAAGTGGTATTGCTTTTGCATGGTGAGCCAAGTTGGTCTTATCTTTATAGGCACATAATACCCATTCTTGCTCAGGCTGGTAAAAGAGTTATAGCACCTGATTTAATTGGCTTTGGTAAGTCAGATAAACCAGCAGAAAGATCTGATTATTCTTATGCCAACCATATTAATTGGACAACTCAACTAGTAGACCATCTAAATTTATCTAATATGATCCTATTTGCTCAAGATTGGGGCGGCCTTATAGGCTTAAGAATACTGACTGCCAACCCAGAAAAATTTTCTGGCCTAGTAGTCTCAAATTCAGGATTGCCAGTTGGAATTGGCGCAACAGAAGGGTTCAATCAATGGCTTAATTTTAGTCAAACCGTGGAAGATTTTGATTCAGGAAAAATTGTATATCAAGGCAGCATGAAAAAACTTGATGAAGCAGAGATAGCAGCTTACAACGCACCATTTCCAGATGAATCCTTTAAAGCTGGACCTAGAGTTTTTCCAACTTTAGTTCCTATAACTAATGAACACCCTCAAGTTCAAGAAAATATTGAAGCTTGGGAAGTTCTAAAAAAATTTGATAAACCAACTATCGCAATTTTTGGTGAATATGATTTTTCATTCAGAGACCAAGATAAATATATTATTGAAAAAATTGCTGGTGCTAAAGGAATGAACCATAGAAGAATTGAAGCAGGACATTTTTCTCAAGAAAATCAACCAGAATTAATAGCTGAAACAATACTTTCTATCAATTAAAAGTAATCAGGCATTTCTCTTAGAGCTTCTTTGCCCCAAAACATTTGTTCATCAATAAAGAAAGTTGGAACACCAAAAGCACCCATGGCTACTGCTTCTTCTGTATTTTTAATAAGTTTTTGCTTAATTGCATCATTAGAGGTTTGTTCGATAATATCTGAACCTTCTAAACCATTTTTATTTAGGTAATCAATCAATATATCTTTATCGCCTAAATTAATTTTTTCTTCCCACATACCCTTTGCCATAACATCGATATAATCCATGAGAATTCCCCTTTCTTCTGCTACAAGTGCACCTCTTTGCATGGTTAAAGTATTGATTGGAAAATGAGGATTCATTTGAAAATTTTCAATTTTATGAAACTTCACGAATCGTTCTATTTCTTTACTAAAGTAAGAGTTTTTATTTGGTATTTCTGCATAGGCAATCATAGGAGGCGTATTGTTACTTAATTTATGAATGCCACCAAGCAAGCAAATGAAGTAATCAAATTTTACCGAATGTTTTGCTTCAAAATCAGGAATAACTTTATGACA
>CAYFES010000095.1:0-1872 GCA_964342225.1 uncultured Gammaproteobacteria bacterium | reverse complement strand
TTTTGTGCAGTAACCTAATGTTGGTTCTGTTAAAGCTCGTGTATACCAAGACCTATCAAATAGAACTAGTTTTCCTTCATCTGGAAGTTCTTTCTCCCAGCGCTTAAACCATTCTTTTTTTTCTTCAGCAGTAGGTATTCCTAAATGTACATAACGAAAATTTGATGGTCTCAAGTGCTCTGAAAAGAAATTAATAGTTGAAGATTTACCAGCAGTATCTCTTCCCTCAAAACATAATGCTATTCTTCTTTTATTCTTAATTACGTCTTCTTGAAGTTTTAATAACTCAACTTGAAGATTGTATTTTTCTTTTCTGTATATGATTGGACCCAATGATTTGTATTGTTCAAATTTATACTCAATAACGCTCATGTAAATTCCTAGAAAAGAGGGTATAGTATAAACAAATATTAGGTCCTATAAATGGGAATAGTTGAATTAACCTTATTCGGAATACCTTTAATCCTCATATCTGCAATTTTTTTAGGATTTTTCTCAGCCTATGGTGTTGGTGCTAATGATGTTGCTAATGCTATGGGGACATCCGTAGGAAGCAAAGTACTTACTGTAAAACAAGCCATTCTTATTGCAGCAGTATTTGAATTTTTAGGTGCTTTTCTTGCAGGAGGAGGAGTTACTCAAACCATCAGAAAAGGAGTGATTGATCCAGAACTATTCGCTGGCAATCTAGATATATTTATTTATGGGATGATCTCTGCATTATTTGCATCTGGAGTTTGGCTTTTAATTGCAAGTTTACGTGGCTGGCCCGTTTCAACAACCCACACTATTGTTGGTGCAATAGTAGGGTTTGGCATCTATTCATTAGGGATGGATAAAATTAATTGGTCTGTTGTAGGTAATATTGGCTTATCCTGGATAACCTCACCACTTTCATCTGCTCTAGTTGCCGGAATTTTTTACTACATATGTAAAGAATTTTTAATAAAAAAACAGTCGAAATATGAACCACTTATAGTAAATTTTTATATTTTTCTTGCTGGATTTGCAATTGCACTTATTACAGTGACAAAAGGATTAAAAAACATATTTAAACAACAGGGTTTTGATCCTACTTTTTCAGATAGCGTCATGATTTCAGCTATTGCTGCATTAGTTTTTACTTTAATATTCTATTTGTTCTTTAGAGTAAAATTTAAAAATACCAACCATAATCCTGAAGCACAATTTGCTTATTTAATGGTTTTTACTTCCTGTGCAGTTGCATTTGCTCATGGGTCAAATGATGTTGCCAATGCAATTGGTCCTTTAGCAGCGGTTAATCAAGCTACAAGCCAATTATTAAATCAACCATATTCATTGGAAACACCTCTCTGGATTCTATTTCTAGGTGCTGCTGGTATTGTTGTTGGTTTAGCAACATTAGGTTATAGAGTAATGAAGACTATTGGAGAAAAAATTGTAACTCTTTCTCCTAGTAAGGGTTTTTCTGCCCAACTTGCAGCTGCATTAACAGTGGTTATTGCTAGTCAACTGAATATGCCTGTTTCAACTACTCACACTTTAGTGGGAGCAGTAATTGGAATTGGTTTAGTTGAAGGTGTAAGTTCTATTAATCTTAAATCTGTACAAACAATAGTAATGTCTTGGATCATTACATTGCCTGCTGGAGCAATTTTAGCTGTAATTTTTCTAGAAATTTTCATGAACTTATTCACATACTAACTACAATTCCGTCACATAAAATTCACACTTAAAAGTTAATTTTAAAGCTAATGGAGATTTGTAAATAATGAAAAAATTATATTTACTATTTCTTACATTAAGTTGGTTTGTTGTATCTCAAGAAGAAGAAACAAATAAGGAAGAGGTAGAAGAAGTTGTTGTATCTGCAGTAGGAACAATAGCTAG
>CAYFES010000094.1:0-1956 GCA_964342225.1 uncultured Gammaproteobacteria bacterium | reverse complement strand
TTTTCAGGACGATACGCTTCGCTAGCAGAGAGACGCGATGATGGCGCTTTAAAATATTATTCTCTATACAACTATAGAAGCTGCTCTGTAACAAAACAATTTCTACAGCGAAATTGACTTCAGTCCCAACCAGTCCCACACTATATTTGTAGATGCTAATAGATCGATTTTTAAAGGCTTTCAGATGGAGCGACCATCGAGAATCGAACTCGAATCTAAGCCTTGGCAAGGCCTCGTAATAGCCGTTATACTATGGTCGCTTACGGACTAGATAATATACATTTTTTTAATTTTTTTGTCTAAAAAAATGCATTAGAATATCTTATGCATTTCGGAAAGTTCTTCATTAACTTACTGCTTTTTATTTCTTTATCTGCTTTTAGTCATGGAAAAGTTGGGTCTTTTATTGAACCTGATGGCACTGGAAATATTAATTTTCCTAATACAGATGAATATAAAGTTTTAAGTGTAGATTTACATACTCATTCTGTCTTTTCTGATGGTCATGTATGGCCTAACGTAAGAGTAGCTGAAGCTGAAAGAGAGAACTTAGATCTAATTGCTATAACTGAGCACTTAGAGTTTCAGCCTCATATTGAAGATATTCCTCACCCAGATAGAAATAGATCTTATGAAATAGCACTAGATGCAAAAAATTCAGATCTCTTGATAGTCAATGGAAGTGAAATAACAAGAAGCTTTCCTCCAGGGCACATTAATGCAGTATTTGTTAAGGACGCTAATAAATTAATCAATATAGATAGGAGCAAACAAGATAAGGTGGATGAGTGGAAGAAAACTCGGCCTCCAAGTTATTTAGATAAATATGATGGTGATCCATGGTTTAATGATGCTGCATTAGCAGCTCTTTGGCCTATAGAAGATGTTTTAAAAGAAGCGAATAGACAAGGTGCGTTCGTTTTTTGGAATCACCCAGTTTGGTCTGCAGAGACTGATAATTCAGATGTCATATTAACTGATATGCATAAAAATCTTTTTAATAAAAAATTAATGCATGGCATAGAGGTGGTTAATGGTAGATGGTTTTCAGATGAAGCTTTTCAAATTGCTCTTGATTATAATCTCACATTACTTGGCACCTCTGATATTCATGGATTAATCGAATGGGATTACTTAAACCAACCAAATGGACACAGGCCAGTAACACTCGTTTTAGCTAAAAAGAGGACTACAGAGTCTATTAAGGAAGCTTTGTTTGCTGGCAGAACAGTAATCTGGTACAAAAATGATTTAATAGGATTAGAAAAAAACCTAGTGCCTGTTATTGAGTCAACATTAGAAATAGTAGACGTAACCTTTAAAGGCAGAACTATAGGTACTGTTAAAGTAAAAAATATATCTAATGTTCGCTATATGCTTAGAGTAGTAGATGGCCAATTCATAGAAGATAGTTCAAATATTATATTTATTGAGCCAAATGATACTAGTTCATTCGAAGTTAAATATGCAAAAGGTAAAAAGATTTCACTAGAAGTAGAAGTATTAAATGCCTATATAAAACCGAAGATTCATCCTGTAATAACATTAAATTGATATAATTAAGTTCTATGAGTAAGCCAACTGAAAAAGAAATTCATGAAGCTGTAAGAAAGTTACTTTTATGGGCTGGAGATGATCCTGATAGAGAGGGATTAGTAGGCACGCCTGATAGAGTTGCTAGAGCTTATAAAGAGTTCTTCGCTGGCTATGAACAAGATCCAGAAGAAATCTTAAGAACAACATTTGAAGAAGTAGAAGGTTACGATGAGATGGTGCTAGTTAAAGATATTGGTGTTGAGTCACATTGTGAGCATCATATGGTTCCAATTATTGGAAGAGCACATATAGCTTATATACCTAATAATAGAGTCGTGGGAATAAGTAAATTAGCTAGAGTTGTTGATATTTTTGCTAAGAGATTACAAATTCAAGAAAAAATGACAGCACAAATTGCTA
>CAYFES010000093.1:0-2054 GCA_964342225.1 uncultured Gammaproteobacteria bacterium | reverse complement strand
CCTATTCCTTTCATGTTTGCTTGTGCATAAAAAGGTGTGCCAATTACTTCTTTTTTGCCGGTGAGATGCTTTACAAACTCCAATAGCCCGCCATCTGATTTAAACTCGAGCTTGCTTCCTGTTGCTTCATCAAGGACATGTATAGCAATTCCTTTGTTGAGGAAGGATAGCTCTCTAATACGCTTTTTAAGCACCTCTACATCAAATTTAGTTTGTGTAAATATTTTCTTTGATGGGATAAATGTAACCTTTGTTCCTGTCTTATCGCTCTTCCCCACTTTTTCAAGCTTAGTTTTAGGTTTGCCATCTGCATATTCTTGTTTATATTTTGCTCCGTCCCTTTCAATCTCTAAAATTAGCTTGCTGCTAAGAGCATTTACAACTGAAACACCAACTCCATGGAGGCCTCCTGAGACTTTGTAGCTATTTTCATCGAACTTACCTCCGGCGTGGAGTGTTGTCATGATTACTTCGGCAGCAGATACACCTTCTTCATGCTTATCAACTGGTATGCCTCTACCGTCGTCTGAAACTGAAACAGATCCATCCTTGCCTATAACCACATCAATCAATTTGCAGAATCCAGCCATCCCCTCGTCTATTGAATTGTCCAGGACCTCAAAAACCATATGATGTAAGCCTGTACCATCGTCTGTATCGCCTATAAACATTCCTGGTCTTTTTTTGACCGCTTCTAAACCTTTAAGCACCTTAATGCTGCCTGAATCGTACGTATCACCTGACATTTGACTTATCTCCTATTTGTTCTACGTGGAACATAAAGACATCTTTTTCGTCTTTAAAGCGCTTCTTTTCAATAGATGTCATTACTGTTTGAATACTTTTATTTATGAGATATTTTAACATTAAATTGGCATTATCCTTGTCTAATTCTGAAGAAATATCATCCATTAATAGTATGGGGCTAGTGTTAGTTTTATTCTGTATTAATTCTCTTTGTATTAGGTGTAAAATTATAGAAACAACCTTTTGTTGACCTCTGGACAATAAATCTTGTGCCGGAGCATCATTTAAGAGTATATTAAAGGATCTTTTATGAGGCCCTGCCGTAGTTCTCTTCAAAATGCGATCTTTTTCCATGTTTTCCTGCAAAATCTGAGAAAAATCTACATTATTATCAAAGCCTGGCGCATAATGAACAACAAGATCAGCTAACCAGGGGTTCTTTTCAGCAAAATGTTCCTTAATTTCGCTTGTTTGAAGCATATCATTTACTGATGCAATGAGATTTTCATTAATGTGTGTTATAGAGGGCTCAAGCTCTATTAGCTTCTGGTCCCAGTATGTAATCTGTTTAAGATCACTTTTTTTAAGGCATGCAGCTCGTTGATATATTGTTTTTTTTAAATCTTTGAAGATAGTGTTTGAGTTTTGTTCCACGTAGAACAATGTTTTGTTTAAAAATGCTCTTTTTTCTTCTGGTGTTGAGGTTGTAAAGAAAAATTCTTTATTTTCAACCAGACAGGTGGGGTAATTTGAGACTAATTGTGCATAAGTTAATGATTTTTTGTCTTTAATTTGCAAGATTTTGCACTTTTGATTCATTTTTTTTGTGATTTTGATTCCATTTGCACCATCAAATGTAATAAATGTTTGTGTTAGGTCTGTTTGTTTTCTTATTAATGTATTTAGGTCTGTTGTTCTAAAGCTTTTGCCTGAAAGTGTAAAATATATTGCTTCTATGATTGAGCTTTTACCTGATCCGTTTTTTCCATGAATCAGTGTAATGCCTTTATTTATAGGCATTTCAACGAAATCATAGCACCTAAAATTTTCTAATTTTAATTCTGAAACTATCACTAAAGAAGTAGGGGCATTAAGACTAAAGTCTGATTTGGGTCACTGCTTTTAACAAGTGCGCTCTTGTCATTACCAAAACTTGTTAATGTAATTTTCTCATCTTCAACTATATTGAGAACTTCCCTTAGGTAATTAACATTAAATGCAATATCAAAAGCACCAGAATCGCCCTCAACCTCTAATTTCTCTTCAGCCGACTCTTGGTCTGGGTTGTGTGCAGAAACCTCTAATAC
>CAYFES010000092.1:0-2103 GCA_964342225.1 uncultured Gammaproteobacteria bacterium | reverse complement strand
GATCATGAAAGAATGCTTCAGACTTATTTTTCCCAGTATCCAGAAAAATATTTTACAGGAGATGGAGCAAGGCGAGATAAAGATGGCTATTACTGGGTTACAGGAAGGGTTGATGATGTTCTAAATGTATCAGGACATAGAATTGGAACTGCAGAAGTAGAAAGTGCCATTGTTAATCATCCTCAAGTAGCAGAATCAGCAGTTGTTGGAGTTGAGCATGAAATAAAAGGTCAAGCTATATATGCTTATGTCATTCTTAGAAAAACAAAAGAAGATCCTAATAAGCTAGAATATGAGATCAAAGATGAAGTGGCAAAGATTATTGGTAAAATTGCTAGACCTGATTTCATACACTTTGCTAGAGATTTACCAAAGACCAGATCAGGAAAAATCATGAGAAGAATCTTACGCAAAATAGCAAATAACGATACAGAGAATCTTGGTGATGTCACTACATTGGCTGATCCAAAAATTGTTGAAGAATTAATGGAGAATAAAATATGAATAAATTAGTTTTAGTATCTGGAGCAGGAAGAGGTTTAGGGGCATCTATTGCTGAATCTTTTGTTAATTCGGGATACAAAGTTGCAATCAACTATTTCAATAGTGCAAAAGAAGCAGAAGATTTATCTATAAGGTTAGGAGATTCTGTGCAAGCATTTAAAGCAGACATAAGAGATAAAAATGAAATATCAAACATGTATAAAGAGATAAACTCACATTTTAGTAGTTATCCCGACATTCTTGTTAATAATGCTATGGCTAATTATGTTTTTAATGGTGATCTAAGAAAAAAAGCTGAAGATATTTCTTGGAAAGAAATCCAAGACCATTTAGACGTCACAATTAAAGGATCTCTTAATCTAATACAAGCCCTTGCACCAAAGATGAAAGATAAAAAGTTTGGCAGAATAATCAATATAGGCACTAACTTAGTTCAGAATCCAGTTGTGCCTTATCATGACTATACAATTGCTAAAGGAGGCCTTCTTGCCTTAACAAGAACTTTTGCTAAAGATTTAGGTCAGTTTGGTATTACAGTAAATATGGTTTCGGGAGGACTGTTAAAGGTTACAGATGCAAGTGCAGCTACTCCAGATGAAGTATTTGAAGCAATTGCACAAATGACGCCTCTTCAGAAAGTAACAACAGTACAAGATCTTGCAGATGCAGTAGTATTTTTTGCTTCAGATGCTTCTCGTGCTATTACAGGGCAAAATCTTACTGTTGATGGGGGTTTGACATTTAATTAACTAATGCAGGTGAGGTATTCCTGCATTAATCAAAACTCTAAGATCTTAAAAAGCCTTTGATAGAACTTAGCTAATTTTTTTTGACCCTTTTTAATTTGTTTTTTAACACTCATGTCTTAATAAATTAGTAATTTCTCTATATTTATTAGATCTTGCATAAGCTAATTTCATGCGACAGGTCTTTAAATTACTAATATCACCATTTTCTTGATACTGGAAAGCATCAAACAACAAACCAAATAAAGAAACATCTTCATAAGAGCTAGATAAAGACTCCTTGATATAAATAGTAAGATTGCCGTCAGCAGAAGTAGTTAAACATCCAGCAGAAGAAATCGGACATCTTGAATAGACAGAACGATCATCTTTGATTAACGCAACACTATCAATCTCATCAATTAGTGAAGATTTACTTACCTCAGACGACAAGCCCAAAGCAAATAAAGATAAGATCATTAAATATATGTATTTCATTGCTGTTTCCTATGTCACACAATTGTCACACAAAAGTAATATATTTGTTTCAATCTAAATTGTCAAGAAATATACAGTGAGCTGGTTAATTTTTAATCAATCTTTATTTTTTTATTTTTTCTAGAATACTTTGTTTTATCGGGCTTTACGCGGGTTCTATATTTTGGAGTTTTGAGATCTTTTGCTAAAGGATTACGCTTTTTTTTCATTACTAAATAATAAACCCAGTTCAAAAAGAATGTACATAGGAATAGCTAACATAAATTGTGAAATGACATCTGGCGGTGTAAAAATAGCTCCAAAGACAAAACAAACAATTAAGAATATACCTCTTAAGTTTTTTAACTTATTTTTTTCTACTATATTAAGTCTTACT
>CAYFES010000091.1:0-2128 GCA_964342225.1 uncultured Gammaproteobacteria bacterium | reverse complement strand
AGGCCTCTTTTCTAGAATATGGGTATTTCCAGTCTTCTATAAGAGTATCAACGCTGTGTGGGGCATTTTTAAGTAAATTATCATCTTGAGACAATTTACCCTCTTCAATAGCTCTAATTTCCTCTCTTATGCCTATCATAGCTTCACAAAAGCGATCTAATTCATCCAATGATTCACTTTCTGTAGGTTCAATCATTAATGTTCCAGCAACCGGCCATGACATTGTCGGAGCATGAAAACCATAATCTATAAGTCTTTTTGCAATATCTTCTGCCTCAATTCCACAGGATTCTTTAAATGGTCTCACATCAAGAATGCATTCATGAGCAACTAGACCATTTTTACCTTTATAAAGCACGTCATAATGATCTTTAAGTTTATTGGCAATGTAGTTGGTATTTAGGATAGCAATTTGGGTTGCCCTTCTCAGTGACTCTTCTCCCATCATTCTTATATACATCCAACTTATTGGAAGAATGCTAGCACTACCAAACTTTGATCCAGATATTGAATATTCTGAATCTTTTTGAGTAAGTGGATCAGCTGGCAAGTAAGGAACCAGTTCTTTAACTACGCCAATTGGGCCTACTCCAGGACCTCCTCCTCCGTGAGGTATACAAAATGTTTTATGTAGATTTAGATGCGATACATCTCCGCCAAATTGACCTGGATAACACATTCCTACCATGGCATTAAAATTAGCGCCATCAATGTAAATAAAACCGCCATGACTATGTATTAGCTCACAGACCTCTTTTACTTTCTCTTCAAAGACACCATGAGTTGAAGGGTAAGTGATCATCATTGCAGCTATATTCTTATTATGGAGTTCAGCCTTTGCTTTTAGGTCATTCATGTCTATGTCTCCATTTTCATCACAATCGATAACCACAACTTCATATCCAACCATTTGTGCTGAAGCAGGATTAGTTCCATGCGCTGATTCTGGAATGAGACAAATATTTCTAGAAAAATCCTTGTTAGCTTTGTGATAGCCATCAATTGCTAATAAGCCAGCATACTCACCTTGTGAACCAGCGTTAGGTTGTAGAGAGATAGCTTTATAACCGGTTATTTGAGTAAGCCAATTCTCTAAATCATTTATTATTTCTAGATAGCCTTGAGCTTGATCCTCTGGTGCATGTGGGTGCATGTTGGCAAAACCATTCCAGCCTACTGGTATCATTTCAGTTGTTGCATTTAATTTCATAGTGCATGACCCAAGAGGAATCATAGATCTATCTAAAGCTATATCTTTGTCAGCTAGACTTCTGATATAGCGCAATATTTGAGTCTCAGAATGATGAGAATTAAATACTTCATGAGTTAAAAAATCTGTTGCTCTATTAAATTCTTTGCTCCAACTCTGTTCGATCTTGCTGTTCTTATTCTGTTCATCATCAAATATTTCAATGATGGCTTTAACATCATCTTCGGTACTAGTTTCATCTAGACTAATTCCAACAGAGTCATTAGAAATATCACGAAGATTCATGCCATTTGCATTGGCTTTTTCATGTATTTTTTTAGCGTCCTTAACTTTAACCACCAAAGTATCAAAGAAAGTTTTAGATTTAATTTCTAAACCTTTATCAATTAGTTTGTTGGCTAGGTCTTTAGTTAAACCATTTATTCTAGTTGCAATCTCTTTTAGCCCTTCAGGCCCATGATATATAGCATAGAAGCCCGACATAATAGCCAGTAATGCCTGTGCTGTGCATATATTGCTCGTGGCCTTCTCTCTTCTTATATGTTGTTCTCTTGTCTGTAGAGCTAATCTATAACAAGGTCTATCTTGCTGATCTTTACTTAAACCAATCAACCTTCCCGGAAGTGATCTTTTATAACTATCTTTTACTGCTATAAAGCCTGCGTGAGGACCACCAAAACCCATCGGTACACCAAATCTTTGCGAAGAGCCAACCACTATGTCAGCACCAAACTCACTCGGAGGTTTTAAAAGAGTTAAGGCCAATAAATCAGAACCAACTATGAGTAAACCACCTTGTGCATGAATTGATTCTGAAACAGCAGAGAAATCTATTATTGATCCATCATCGCCAGGATATTGAACGTAACAACCAAAATATTCTTTTTTAGAATTTATTTCTTTTCCACCTTCAATTCC
>CAYFES010000090.1:0-2167 GCA_964342225.1 uncultured Gammaproteobacteria bacterium | reverse complement strand
CCAGCTTGTACGCTTTAAAAATTTCTTTATGTAAGGATTAGTTTCTGGCTTGTTCTTTTCAGGCTTTCTTGCGACTGCATTAACACTAAAGAATGCATTTTCTTTAACTTCAATTATATTTTTGTACTTTTTTATGAAGCTATATAGGTCTTTATGATGGTCGCCATATCTTATGCTTGCCCCGACTATTATTTTTTCAGCTTCTTCTAGATCGGATTTTTTTGCATCTTTTAGATTCATTAATTTTGGATAATGATTGGTCTGTAGATTCTTTGAAATATGCTCACAAATATTAATGGTATGGCCATCAAAGCTTGAGAAGACTATTAGAATATTTTTTGTCATTGATTAGAGAATTATAAGACATTAAATATTTTTGTTAGAATTATGCCCATATATTTTATTTATGGAAGTAAAAACGAATAAAGCAACCCCATTTCAGGTATCTGAAGGTGCACTGAACAGACTTTCTTTGCTTAAAGAATCTGAAAAAGGAAAATATTTTAGAGTGTATGTTACGGGTGGCGGTTGTTCAGGATTCCAGTATGGGTTCAAATTTGATGAATTTGATAAAGAAGAAGATTCTTTACTTGATTTTGAAAATGGCGTTTCAATTATATTGGATCAATTATCTTATCCTTATCTATTAGGATCAAAAATTGATTACAAGGAAGATTTAATGGGCGCTAAATTTACAGTTGAGAATCCTAATGCTTCTAGTACTTGTGGCTGCGGCGCTTCATTTTCTATTTAAATAAAACTCCTTTACCTGCATAAGCAAGATAAGCAAATGCAGAAGACTCCATATATTTTGAAGGTACGATATGATCAGTAGTTTGAATATCATCTCTTGTTTTTTCAGCAATACTTTCCATTAGAGTTTTATTAAGTGTTCCGCCCCCATGGAAAATTATTTCATCAGGCATATTGCAATGTTCACAATATTCTTTAATTTTCTCTGCTGTAACTTCTACTAATGTTCTCAGTAGTTCGTTGATAGGAGTCTCTTTATATTCTTTAAATTTTTTTATGAAGGGATCAGTATAAGCAGTTATATCATCGGCCCTTGGGTATTGCATATTTCTAAAATTAGACATTAATTCTTCTTTAATCGAATGATTTATTGTTCCGCTAGATGCTAGTTCTCCATCTTTATCATAGTCCCCAAGCTTTAAGCTAGTCATTGTAAGGTCTAATAAACAGTTGCCTGGCCCTATATCTGAGGCAGAAACTATTTTTTCACCATCTAGATATGTTCCATTGGAAATGCCACCTATATTAATAATTAATTTTCGTTTTCCTATTTCAGAAAAAATATACTGATGGAAATCTGGAATTAATGGAGCTCCGCGACCACCTTCAGCAATATTTTTATTTCTGAAGTCTGAAAAGACATTAATTCTTGTTGATTCAGCAATTTTTTTAGGATCTCCAGCTTGCAGACTATGACTGTCATCATGAGATATGGTTTGCCCTGAAAAACCTATACCAATAACATCACTTTCTTTCAATGAGCTCTTTTTTAGTAAATTTTTTACTATTTCTATGCTTTTATTAGTGATTTCATTATTAATTTCAGATATTTCAGTAGAAGTTTTATAACTAGCATTGAAATCCAAAGTTTCTGCAGCAACTATTTGAAAATGATCGGTAAAATCAACTAGACAAGCGTCTAAGGAATCTCTGCTTGTTCCTGACATTATCCCTATGAATAGGTTATTCATTATATGCTTGTTATGTTAGATATTATTTCTGTCCTTTCTTTAACTAACATATCAAATAATTTTCTATTGTAGGGATTTATTGATTGCGCATTTGGCGGTTCTACTTTTACTGGATCAGTATGCTTTCCATTTATATGGAACTCATAATGCAAATGAGGTCCAGTTGCCAATCCAGTAGACCCAACATAACCAATAGTTTGACCTTGGATTACTTTAGAACCTTTTTTAATACCTCTAGCAAAATCTTTTAAATGAGCGTATCTCGTTAAATACTTGTTGTAATGCATGATATCTATGTAGTTTCCATATGAACGAGAAAATTTTGCTTCTTTAACTATGCCATCTCCGGTAGTAACTACCTCTGTGCCAGTTTTAGCTGCATAGTCTGTGCCTTTATGGGCTCTAATGGTATTTAAAACAGGATGTTTCCGATTTGGATTGTA
>CAYFES010000089.1:0-2204 GCA_964342225.1 uncultured Gammaproteobacteria bacterium | reverse complement strand
CAAAAAGTCTTTTATGGGTTCTAGTTTCATACTGATCGCGTGCATCCTTGTCTTTATGCGGCGATATAAGAACCGTAAGTTTTTCCTTTTTTACAGGTAAAGGGATAGGGCCGACAACTTTAGCGCCGGTTTTTGTGACTGTCTCAAGGATTTCTTTGGTAGATTTATCAACCAATTTATGATCGAAAGCCTTAAGTTTTATTCTAATTTTTTGCTGTTCCATAATCCCCTTTTAGATTAGAAAGACCACGATTTTAAGGCTTTAAAACGGTACTGTCAAAGGATATTGTTAATTCTTATTGATAATTTCTTCTGTTAAATTTGAAGGTACTTCTAGGTATTTTTGGAACTCCATGGTATATGTTGCTCTTCCTTGTGTAGCAGAACGTAAATCTGTCGCATAACCAAACATTTCAGCAAGAGGAACAAGAGCCTTAATAGCCTTTCCTGATGGGATATCTTCCATATTTTGAACCTGCCCTCTTCGTCTATTTAGATCTCCTACAACATCACCCATATAATCCTCAGGAGTCACAACTTCTACATCCATCATAGGCTCAAGTAGAACTGGGTTAGCTTTCATAGCTCCTTCTTTAGCTGCCATTGAACCAGCAAGTTTAAAGGCCATTTCACTTGAATCAACTTCATGGAAAGAGCCATCATATAAAGTAACTTTTACTCCCTGTAATGGATATCCAGCTATAACACCATTTTGAAGTTGTTCTTGGACACCTTTTGAAACAGCAGGTATATATTCTTTTGGAATTGCTCCACCTTTAATTTCATCTACAAACTCAAACTCTTCTTCAGAAGGCTCCATTCTCATAACGACATGACCATATTGACCTCTGCCGCCTGATTGTTTTGCATATTTATGTTCTGCCTCAACTTTTGATTTAATTGCTTCTCTGTAAGCTACTTGTGGTTTGCCTACATTGGCTTCTACACTAAATTCTCTCTTCATTCTTTCTACAAGAACTTCTAAATGCAGCTCTCCCATGCCAGATATGATGGTTTGACCTGACTCTTCATCCGAACTTACTCTAAATGATGGGTCTTCTTGAGCTAATTTTCCTAATGCAATCGACATTTTTTCTTGGTCCGGTTTTGATTTTGGTTCAACTGCTAAAGATATTACTGGTTCAGGAAATTCCATTCTCTCTAAAACAACTAAATTCTTCTCATCAGATAGAGTGTCACCAGTTGTAATATTTTTAAGACCTATACATGCTGCAATATCTCCAGCTCTAACCTCTTTGATTTCCTCTCTATTGTTAGAATGCATCTGAACCATCCTACCAATTCTTTCTTTATCGTCTTTTACAGTATTTATGACGCCATCACCTTGAGATAAGACGCCAGAATAAACTCTTATAAATGTTAAATTTCCAACAAAAGGATCAGTTGCAATTTTAAATGCAAGGGCTGAAAAAGGCTCATCATCACTTGAACTTCTAGATGTAGCTTCTTCAGTTTTAGGGTGAATACCTTCTATAGCTTTAACTTCATCTGGTGCAGGAAGGAATTCAATAACAGCATCTAAAACAGCTTGCACTCCTTTATTTTTAAAAGCCGATCCGCAAAGAGCTAGTGTTATTTCATTTGATAAAACTCTTTCTCTAAGACCTTTCTTTATTTCATCTTCAGATAAATCTGCAGATTCTAAATATTTTTCCATTAATTCTTCATTAGCTTCTGCTGCAGCTTCAACCAATTCTTCTCTTAGAGATTGACATTTAGAAACTAAATCTTCTGGAATATCTGTATATTCAAAAGTAGCCCCCATATCTCCTTCATTCCAAGTGATAGTTTTCATTTTGATTAAATCAATTACTCCTTTGAAATCATCTTCTGCTCCAATGTTGTACTGAATTGGAACAACTGCCGCTCCTAATCTATCTCTTATTTGATCAACAACTCTTTCAAAATCAGCACCAGCTCTATCCATTTTGTTTACAAAAACAATTCTTGGCACTTCGTATCTATTTGCTTGTCTCCAAACAGTTTCGGATTGTGGTTGAACGCCTGATGAACCACAAAATACAACTACAGCTCCATCCAATACTCTAAGAGATCTCTCTACCTCAATCGTAAAATCAACGTGTCCTGGTGTATCAATAATATTAACTCTATGTTCTTCAAATTGTTGGTCCATACCATTCCAGAAGCATGTCGTTGCAGCAGATGTAATAGTTATACCTCTT
>CAYFES010000088.1:0-2348 GCA_964342225.1 uncultured Gammaproteobacteria bacterium | reverse complement strand
TCTAGTAATCTCAGCATTTTGAACCATAATGTCTGCCCAAGCGTATCCACAGATACCTATAGGATTACCACCCCATGATGGCTGTTCTGTTGGACCTTGTCCAAATGCAGCACCACCAAAGTTTGGTCCCCAGAATCCATCGACTGGATTGTCAGGAGAACCAGGACATGCATCACCATTAACACCAGCAGCATGAATGTTACCAGTTACAGGGTCAGCAAGGTTTCTTGAGTACCAGCTTAATCCATATGTTTCAGAATATAAGTCGATAACACCATCACCATTTAGGTCATCTGCTCTAGCAGCAGAATACCATCTATCCTTAAGGTAGATTTCGTCTCTTTGATCATGCTCAGCCATAAGAGTGAAATAACCCTTATCATTGGTTGCGCCATAAACAAAAGACATTGACAGTTCTTTACCATCATCACGATCTCTAGTTCCATCTCTGAACTCAAACTGAAGTCCATCGAATCCTTTTTTGGTAACAACGTTAACAACACCAGCAATCGCATCAGATCCGTAAACAGATGATGCACCGTCAGCAAGAATTTCCACTCTATCGACAGCTACTGATGGAATCATGTTAATGTTAGCTGCACCAGCACCACCTAAATGAGGTGAACCAGGCATTCTTCTACCATCCATAAGTACTAGAGTTCTTGATGATCCAAGACCTCTAAGGTTGACTGTTGCGTTTGACTGAGCACTAGAACCAGCAGTTGGATCAAATGATCCAAAAGTGTTGTAGGTAGACAGTCTTAACACATCAGCAGTTAAAAGAGCTTGACTCTCGTCAATCTCATCTCTTGTTATCGTAGTCACTACAGAAGCACTATTAATAGACTTCCTTTTAATACGTGAACCAGTGATAACAACTTCTTCAACTGCTTCTTCGGCTTCCTCACTCTCCTGAGCATACGTATACCCAGAGACTGAAACCAAAAGAATCAGACTAAGTAAATATTTGAATATATTCATATTTTACCCTTTTATAAAAGTTATATAGCTGAGATGATAACCCATTTACGCCTGTTTAACACGATTTAAGGCGATAAATGTCACTTATTTGTCATTTTTTTGCAAAAAATTGATGGAAGCTATTATATATAAGGTTTTCAGCTATTTTTTAGGTTAATTTTTAAAATTATTAAAATAATGCTCTATAATTCACGAATGGTTAAAAACAAAAAAATACTAATTGTTGGACTTGCAAATAAGTATTCAATTGCTGCTGGTATAGCTGAATCTTTACATGAAAATGGAGCTAAACTAGGTTTTAGCTTTCAAAATGAGCGTTTTGAGAAATTTATCAATGAATTTTCAAAAAATCATGGAGGTGACTTTACAAGCATCTGTGATCTCTCAAATGATGTAGAAATAAAGGCTTTAATCAAAAAGGCAGTAGAAAAATGGGGAAAAATAGATGGAATAGTCCATTCTGTCGGATTTGCACCTGCAGAGCAAATTTCGGGCAATATTGAAGAATGTATCTCAAGAGAAGGCTTCCAAATAACCCATGATATAAGCTCTTACAGCTTTTCAGGCCTAATTAAAGAGGCATATCCACATATGAGCGATAATTCCTCGATAATTACTTTAACTTACATAGGATCACAACAAGCTACACCTAATTACAATGTTATGGGAATGGCCAAAGCCAGTCTAGAAGCGAGTGTTAGATATTTTGCTTCTACTCTTGGAGAAAAAGGAGTTAGAGTGAACTCTATATCAGCTGGACCGATAAAAACACTGGCTGCTTCTGGAATAAAAGGCTTTAAGTCTATGCTTAATAAACATGGTACTAATACGCCATTAGCAAGAAACATTACCGCACGAGAAGTTGGAGATACAGCCACATTCTTGCTAAGCGATATGTCAAGCGGAATAACAGGGCAAACTATCTACGTTGATGGTGGATATAACATCCAATCTATGAGTTTTGACTAGTAAATTGTGGGCTAATTACTAATTTATTGTCAAAATCGTATTCTTCTCTTAAATTATTGAAAATTAGCTGAAGAAGCGCTGATTTGACCTCCATTTCTACGGATTCTTTATCTTCAGGCGCAACTTTAGAAATATCGCCCTTCATTCTGTTAGATACTGAGAAAAACAATAAGCCATCCTGCAAGAGCTCTTTTTTAACAACATCTGTCTCATGCTCACTAAAAATGATGTTTATCATCTCATTTGATAGCAATGAAGTTGATCTGTTAATGTTCTTTAGTTGCTCAACTTTGAAGCCTTCGATGCTAAAAAGACTAGTTAATGATTCTTCGTCTAGGGAAACATCAGAAACATTTGCATAAACTTCTTCAAGATAATTGGTTCTCATTTGTTTTAGG
>CAYFES010000087.1:0-2348 GCA_964342225.1 uncultured Gammaproteobacteria bacterium | reverse complement strand
TCCAGAAGAACTGTATCTAAATCTGATAATTTTGCTCTTTTGAAAAGTATATTAAGCATAAATGTGCCAATACCCTTGCCTCTTAACTCCTCTATCACAGCAATATTCTGTAAATGACATTCATCTAATACTTTATTGGCAATACAAAATGCAACTACACTTTCGTTAGATCTAATTACAAAACTTATTGAACGATTTTCTAAAATTTTCTGAAATGTTTTTTTTGACCAAGGAGTTAAATTTGAAGCAGCTTCTATATTCAGAACATCCTGCATATGATGTTCAGAGAAATTCTCAATTACGTAATTATTCGCCGGTAAAATTTGGTTTTCTCTTTTCCATGAAAGCTGTTACACCTTCTATATTGTCTTTACTGCCAACAAGATTTTCTTGAGTGCTTGCTTCATCCTTAAGGTTATCGAAATAAGATTTATCAAAACCTTCTCTCATTAGACGTTTTGTATTCATAACAGAATTTGGTGCTAAGTCTGCATAATGTTTTGCCAATTCCATTGCTTTGTCTAATGTAGCTCCATCTTCACAGACTTCTGAACATAAGCCTAGACTCTTGCACTCATCTGACATTACTCTTTTTGCTTCTGCAGCTATCCTAAATGCATTTTGATAGCCAACTACTCTCGGAAGCAACCAATTTGTTCCGCCATCTGGTATTAGTCCAATTCTAGAAAAACCAACTTGCATAAAAGCAGATTTAGACATCACGACAATATCAGAACTCAACAAATAAGCACAACCTATTCCTGCACAAGGACCTTCAACTGCAGCAATAACAGCTTTATCCATTTGTATTAAGTTATTTAATCCAATGTGGTAGCCTTCGTTAAGAGCTTCTTCTACACTTTTCCATCCCATAGATTCTCGATCACTTGGACTTAAATCTGCGCCAGCACAGAATGCGCCTCCATTACCACCTATTACAACTGATTTGTATTTTTTATCTTTAGCTTTTTCAGAAAGATCATTAAATAAAAGAACAGTTTCTGGGTCTAGAGCATTTCTTTTTTCTGGACGATTAAGTTTGATGACAGCAATTTCACCATGATCTTCAAAAAGTACTTTTGGTTCACTCATTTATTTCCTCGGCAATTAAATAGTTATTTGTTTTTGTTAAGATGACGCCCAACTTTTGTGCATCTTCTCTTTGAAATTTTATTACAGGATTAGATTCTTGTCTTGATTGAAAGAAAGATTTTTCAATTTCTTTCATTTGGCTCTCATTGGGTGTAGAAAAAGATTGTTTATCAAGCCATATTCTAATTAACTCCGCTCTTTCAAAATAATCTAAGTTTTTTAACTCATCTAATTTTAGACCATCTTCATCCGATACTTTATTGAGAACAGTTTCAAGATAAGATTCATATAAAAGATTTTGCTTTCTTAAAATATTTGCCATTCGCCCAATATTTTTTCTTGCTCCTGGCCATTTTTCATAAATTTTTGGTATCACAGAGTTTCTTAGGTAGTTTCTGCTAAAGGAATTATCTTGATTAGAATCATCAGTAATATAATTTAGATTCTCTTTTTTTAATAATTCCATAATCTCTTCTTTTGTTAGATTGAATAAAGGTCGCAAAACAATTTTTGAGCCTAATTTACTTTGTCTTTTTATTCCAGACAGGCCTTTCATGCCTGTTCCTCTAAAAATTCTGAATAAAACGGTCTCAATTTGATCATCTAAGTGATGACCAAGAATTAAAACAGTATTCTCATTAAAAGAATTAAATAATGACAATCTGGCTTTTCGTGCTGCAGCCTCAAAACCTTCTCCTTTAACCTCTATCTCTATTTTTTCAATCTGAAGATCAATATTCTTATCAGTACAAAAACTTTTGCAATGCTCTTCCCATGCATCACTTTTAGATTGAACTTGATGATTTATATGTAACGCTTTTAATTTATTAGCAGAATTTAACTCATTCAATAAATGCAATGTTTCATGTAATGCGAGTGTTGAATCAGGACCTCCACTAAAACCCACTACAACCTGATCTGCTGCGAGCAGAATATCTTTTTCTGTTTTGGTAAAGAAATCCATATTAGATCCCTATATCGGTAAATTTCTTATATCTTTCTTGTGTTAAATCTTCAATTGAATGATGAGAGAGGCTTTTTAATTCATCAAGGAAATATCTTTTTACGTTTTGATAAGTTTTTTCATGATTTCTATGAGCTCCGCCAATAGGTTCATCAATGATTAGATCAATAATACTAAGCTCTTTTAAGCTTGATGCATCAAGTTTTAAAGCATCTGCAGCTTGTTCTGCATTTTTTGCTGTTCTCCAAAGAATTGAGGCGCATGCTTCAGGTGATGCAACAGAATAAATAGA
>CAYFES010000086.1:0-2422 GCA_964342225.1 uncultured Gammaproteobacteria bacterium | reverse complement strand
TTGACCAAAATTACCGAACAAGCCGGAAGAAGATGAAGTCATAATTATTCTTCCATATTCTTGTTCTTTCATAATTGGAAAAACAGTATGTGCGCATAAAGCTGAACCTAGTAAGTGAACATTAACAACTGCTACAAAATCATCCCAATCCATTTTTGCAAAGGATTTATCTCTCAATATTCCAGCATTATTTATTAGAATATCTACTCTGTCCCATTTCTCCATAGCAGCATCAACCATAGCTTTAATATCTTCTTGTGAGCAAACGTTAGCTCCGTTAGCTATAGCCTCACCGCCATTAGCTTCTATCTCTTGCACAACAGTTTCTGCTGCCGTTAGAGAGCCTCCTGAGCCGTCTACAGCGCCCCCTAGGTCATTAACTACGACCTTTGCACCTCTCTTTGCGAGTTCTAATGCATAACCTTTACCAATACCGCCACCTGAACCGGTAACTATGGCAACTTTTCCTTCAAAATCTAGTGACATTTTCTGACTCCTTAAAAAAATCTATTAGAGTGTAAATTCTAATGGAAATCAAACACAAGTAAACATAGAATAGAGATAATTTTAGTTCTATGAAGATAGTCGTAACTGGAGCCGCTGGACAAATTGCTTATTCGCTTGTTCCCTTCCTTTGTGAAAAAGGAATATTTCAATCAGAAGAAAAAATAGACTTGCATTTAGTCGAAATTCCATCAGCAATGGAAAGATTAGATGGTTTTGTTAAAGAATTAGAAGATTCGGCTTATTCAACTGTAAATTCCATCAACACACATGACAATATTACTGCTGCTGTAGAAAATGCTGATTGGTGTTTACTGGTTGGTTCAATTCCTCGTGGAATTGTTTTTCAAGGCAAAGAAATTAAAGAAAGATCTGATCTACTACAAATAAATGGTGGAATTTTTACAGAACAAGGTAAAGCGATAGGATCAAAAGCTAAAGATAACTGTAAAATTTTAGTGGTAGGTAACCCTGCAAATACCAATGCTCTTATTGGCCATCATAATGCAAATAATGCTAATCAAACTTGGATGGCTATGACAATGCTTGATGCTCTAAGAGCAAAAGCTCAGCTATCGATTAAATTAAATTGCCATGTAGATGATATTTATCGTTTAGCAGTATTTGGTAACCATAGTCCGACTATGTTTCCAGATTTAGAAAATACTATTGTTAATGGAAAAAATGCTTATGAATCGATTAATGATCATTCTTGGGTTGAGAAAGAGTTCTTGCCAAAAATACAACAAAGAGGCGCAGAAATTATTGAAGCAAGAGGTGCCTCCTCTGCTTCATCTGCAGCTAGAGCAGCATGCGATACGGTTAAAGCGGTAGAACATCCAACTAGGTCAGGCGATGTTTTTAATGCTGCCATCATGAGCGATGGAAGTTATGGTGTTCCAGCAGGAATTTTCTCTGGCTTTCCATTATTATCTGATGGTAGTGGAAACATAGAGATTGTTAGAGATTACAATTTAAGTGAATTTGCAAAATCAAAGATTGCAATCACTGCGAATGAGCTTCTAGAAGAGAAGGATCTCGTTAAAGATCTAATTTAAGCACCAATTACTAAGATTCAGATCATTTTCTAAATTTGGTCTATTTCCGTTATAAATCTGCCAACTTAAATTGCCTTCATTATCGTAATACTTTGCAGTGCCTTCAATTTTTCCTGAAATAATGGGATAAGTTGCCTTAACAACCCCATTTGGATACCAAGTTTTGAGCTCTCCATCCATAACTCCTGCCTTATAGTTTGCTTGTCTGCCAATTTGTCCATTTAAGTACCATTTTGTATAAATGCCATCTCTAATTCCATTTTTTAAGTTGTAACGTTCTTTTAATTCTCCTGTTTTGTAAAAAGTCTCAATTAACTCTCCATTGAGGCCTAATGAAATTACTAAAAACAAAAATAGTTTTTTCATCTATCTAATTGCCTCCTAATTTCGTAGGATCTCCTTTAATACATCCATATATGTATGGAAAATCTTCTGTTGCATGGTAATGATATTCATAACCATGTGGATTTTCATGGCTATGACCATTACATTCATCTAAATAGATATCTGGATTATTCTGTTCGACGTATTCATATGCATCCCACACATACATCTGAGGATTCTGACCAGAAATTAATTGATAGCTGCTCTCGGGTCTAACCGTGTTCACACCATCGTTATTTGCGTATTCATCAGGACCTAAGATAGGGAAACCATCAGGACCAAACCCTAAGATAATTGAATAATGAACAATTTCAGGTTGTGGATCAGTTCCTGGATTGGCTGTAAGTCCATTAGGATTAAAACAACGAACATTTAAATAGTGATTATGGTAAGCAAAAGCGGTATGACCACCGCAGTCATCTAATATGTTGTTGTACACTGGATCGCCATATGCTTGGTTTGGTGGCTGTGCTGCT
>CAYFES010000085.1:0-2524 GCA_964342225.1 uncultured Gammaproteobacteria bacterium | reverse complement strand
TTACGATGCTTTATATTTGCCCATTTTGAATGGCCAGCCATTAATCTTCTTTCCTTTCTATTTTTAACTCTTCTAGACTTTCATCAGGAACTGATCCAGGTGCTTCCGTAAGAAGGCAAAGTGCTGATTGAGTTTTTGGAAACGCTATAACATCTCTAATAGAGTCAGAACCGGTCATAATCATCGCAAGTCTATCAAGACCAAAGGCTATTCCACCATGAGGAGGACAACCTGTTTTTAAAGCTCTTATAAAGAAACCAAATTTCTCATTCGCTTCATCTTCAGTTAAGCCTAGGATTGAAAAAATTTGTTCTTGAACTTCATTTCTATGAATACGAATTGATCCGCCACCAATCTCAATTCCATTAACAACCATATCGTAAGCTCTTGAATTCATTTCTAGAGGATCTATCTTTGCTAATTTCTTAGGATCTTCTTCTTCAGGGCTAGTAAACGGATGATGTAAAGAGGTTAAATTTCCGTCCGCAGATTTTTCAAACATTGGAAAATCAGTTACCCAGCAAAACTTATAGCCATCTTCTAATAGATTAAGATCTTGACCAATTCTAGAAATAAGTTTGCTCATATAGTCATTAACTGTCTTCTTGTCACCAGCTCCAAAGAAAACCAAAGAGCCCTTTTTAAGTTTTAAATCTTTTAAAATGCTTTCTAGACACTTCTCTGACAAGTATTTAAGAATTGGGGAGTTTAATCCAGATATATTGGCTTCTTCTACTCTAATATATGCTAAACCTTTAGCACCAAATTCTTTTACAAAATCCGTATATCTATCAATTTGACCTCTACCTACACTATCTCCATTTTCAATTACTAAAGCTGCTATTCTAGATTCTGTATCATTGGCAGGATCTGAGAAAACTTTGAACTCTTCTTCTTTAAAAATTTCAGCTATTTCAACTAGTCTTAGCGGGTTTCTCAAATCTGGCTTATCTGAACCATAGTGCTCCATGGCATCAGACCACTTTATTTTTGGAATTTCTTTTATTTTAAAATCAAGCACTTCTTTAAAAGCATGTTTGACCATGCCTTCTGATATTTTCATTACATCATTTTCTTCTACAAAAGAGGCTTCTATATCAATCTGAGAAAATTCTGGTTGTCGATCAGCCCTTAAATCTTCATCTCTAAAACATCTTGCGATTTGATAATACCTATCAAATCCAGAAATCATTAACATCTGTTTAAATAATTGTGGAGATTGCGGCAAAGCAAAAAAATTGCCAGGATTTGTTCTGCTTGGAACCAAATAATCACGAGCTCCTTCTGGAGTGGCTTTAGTTAATATAGGAGTTTCAATATCAACGAATGAATGTTTTTCCAAGTAATCTCTAATAGATTTTGTAAGTTTAGATTTTATTCTCAGATTTTCTTGCATAACTGGTCTTCTGAGATCAAGCGTACGATGTTTTAACCTTACATCTTCGCCAACTTCTGATGATTGATCTAAAGGAAAGGCTGGAGTTTCTGCAGTATTAAGAACTTCTATTGAACTGCAATCAATTTCTATCTCTCCTGTTGTAAGTGTTGTATTCTCAGAGTCTTCTGGCCTTTCTTCTACATTACCAGTGGCTTTTAATACAAATTCAGATCTTACTTGTTCTGCAATTTTAAAAGTTTCTTTGGTTTCTGGTCGGATAACAATTTGGACGATGCCCGTTGTATCTCTTATATCTAGGAATATTACTCCTCCATGGTCTCTTCTTCTGTGAATCCAACCACAGATAGTTACCTCTTTTCCAATAAATTTTTTATTTAATTCACCGCAAAAATTAGTTCTCATTATTTACTCTCTTTATTACTATATAATTGATTGAGGAGATTATAGTGTATTTCTCAAAATTTTTCGTTCCTACTACTAAGCAAGAGCCTTCGGATGCTGAGCTTGCTAGCCATAAATTAATGATAAGAAGTGGGATGATAAAAAAAACTGCAGCAGGAATATACAATTGGCTTCCAATTGGTCTAAGAGTTCTTAAAAAAGTTGAGAATATAGTAAGAAACAGCATGAATGCATTTGGCGCACAAGAAATCTTAATGCCAATGGTTCAGCCAGCTGAACTTTGGAAAGAATCAGAGAGACATGATGAATATGGAAAAGAACTTCTAAAATTTCAAGATAGATCCGAACGTGATTTTGTTCTTGGGCCAACTCATGAAGAAGTTATTTGTGACATATTTAGAAGTTATCCAATCAGCTATAAAGAATTACCTGTAAACCTTTATCAAATACAAACCAAATTTAGAGATGAGATAAGACCTAGATTTGGTGTAATGAGATCAAGAGAGTTTGTTATGAAAGATGCATATAGCTTTGATATCAATGAAGATGGGCTTATTGAAAGCTATGAAAATATGAAAAAAGCTTATATTAATGCCTTCAATAAGATAGGGCTTGATTACAGGATAGTTAAAGCTGATGCTGGCGTTATAGGAGGTGATGTAAGTGAAGAGTTCCATATTGTTGCTGATTCTGGAGAAGATCTTATTGCAATAAGTGATTCTA
>CAYFES010000084.1:0-2524 GCA_964342225.1 uncultured Gammaproteobacteria bacterium | reverse complement strand
TTCTAAATATCTTTGCCCCTGTAAGAGCTTCTGATGCAATTCAGAAGAAAGGTTTAGATGCCGAAGAAATAGGTATAGAAGCATATCCTGAATTCTAATACTTGATAGTCTCCTACTTAACCAGTGGGAGGCTTTCTTCTTCCCAAGAAATTAGACCATTTCTTAATAGATAAACTTCTTCAATTCCCATTTTTTGTAATTCAACACCAGCTGAGCCTGCATCTAGTCCATTTTCTGAAACTACAACAATGGCTTTACCTTTATTTAGTAAATGCTCTTGTTTTTGAAAATTATCTTTTTGAATATTAATAGATCCGTGTATATATCCCTTTTCAAATGAATCTCTATCTCTGATATCAACAAATATAGCTTTATCCCCATTAATTAGTTCTACAGCTTCGCTTGGGCCAATCTTTTTTCCACCTTTATTGGTCTCATACATCCACCACATAATGAGTGTTACAAGCAAAGGAAGTGATAAATACCACCTTGAAATTAAAAAATCGAAGAAATCCATATAAAAAAACTGCTCTAAGCTTATACAATATAAAGATTATTTTAAAGAACAAATGAATTCAAATTATTTAGTCCTAGTTAGACATGGTCAGAGTGAGTGGAATGAAAAAAATCTATTTACAGGCTGGAAAGATCCTGGCCTAACTCAGAAAGGTGTTGAAGAAGCAAAAAAAGCTGGTCATCAGCTTAATAAATTAGGCCTAAATTTTGACATTATGCATACTTCCGCACTTATAAGAGCTCAATTAACTGGTCAAATTATTTTAGATGTATTGGAACAAGACAATTTAGAAACAATAGAAAACCAAGCTCTAAATGAAAGAGATTATGGAGAACTAACAGGGCTAAATAAGGATGAGGCAAGAGAAAACTTTGGTGTAGATCAAGTTCAGATATGGAGAAGATCCTATGATACGCCACCACCTGGAGGTGAAAGTCTTAAAGATACTTATAATAGAGTTATTCCTTATTTTGAGAGTGAAATACTTCCTCTAATGAAAGATAAAAACGTACTTATCTCAGCACATGGAAATTCATTAAGAGCATTAGTTAAGTATTTAGACAGTATTTCTGAAGAGGACATCGTAAAACTTGAAATAGCAACTGGAGAACCTATATTTTATAAATTCACTGATGGAAAGTTCATTAAAGAATTACATAGGGAATAAAGTCTCAAATTGGTACCAACTTCATGGTCGACACAATCTGCCATGGCGTAAAAATATTACGCCATATCGAATCTGGATTTCAGAAATAATGTTGCAACAAACACAAGTTAATACTGCAATTGATTATTTCAATAGATTCATGAAGCAATATCCTGACTTAAAGAGCATAAAAAGTGCTGGAGAAGATGACATATACGGACTTTGGAGTGGTTTAGGTTATTACAGAAGAGCTAACTATATCTTTAAAGCTAAAGAAATAATTCATAAAGATTTTCATGGGCAGATGCCAGATGATTTTGACTCTTTGTTAAGCCTTCCTGGTATTGGTAGATCAACTGCTGGGGCCATACTATCAATTGCATTTAAAAAACCATATCCAATACTAGATGCAAATGTAAAAAAAGTAGTAGCTCGCATATTCCACAAAAAAAAGTTTGAAGAAAAAGAATTTTGGAGTTTATCTGAGAGCTTAATAGATAAAAAAGATATATTTTCATATCAACAAGGCATTATGGATATAGGGGCTCAATTATGTATGCCCAAAAAACCTCAATGTAATCTATGTCCAATAGAAAATGATTGTAAATCTAACAAACTGGACTCCTACGTAATTCTTGAGAAGAAAAAACCTAAGAGAAAGGAGGTCTTTCTTAAATTCAATTTATTCTCTCAAGGAGAAAGGTATTTTCTGAGTAAAAGTGATGAGCTTGGTTTTTGGAAAAACCTTTGGATTCCTCCTGTTGAAGTCGTTGAAAAGTGCGATTTCGATACAGTGCATAATCTGTCACACAGATCATTAAAGATTGCTTTTAATGAGCATGAAAATAAACAACCAGATGTTCAGGGGAAATGGTTTTCTAAAGAAGAATTAAAAACTATTGGTATTCCAAAACCAATTTCTGATAAATTATTACTTAATGGCTAAAGTTTTCTGTAAAAAATTCCAAAAAGAGCTAGATGCAATGATGTTTCCTCCTCTGCCTGGAGAGAAGGGAGAAGAATTAATGCAAAATTATTCTCAGACTGCTTGGGATGAATGGATTAAGTTGCAAACTATGCTGATCAATGAACGTCATTTAGATTTATCAGAAAAAGAAAACCGTAAATGGTTAAGTGAACAAATGATGTTATTTTTAGAGAATAGAGACTATAAGAAGCCAGATGGCTTTATTCCGCTTGAAGATTAGGCTCTTAAGCTAGAAGAAGAAATATCTAATCTAAAATCTTGTTCAGCTACTTCCGCAAATCTAGAATTTATATGTTTTGGAATATTGATATCTTGTAAAGATATAAAACTACCTTCAACTTCTCTGCCAAAAACTAAAAAATTATTATTATTT
>CAYFES010000083.1:0-2557 GCA_964342225.1 uncultured Gammaproteobacteria bacterium | reverse complement strand
GTTGCTTCAATTATTTTTTTAAAATCAAAGATAATTAATCTGACATCTTCTGGTGAATCTATATTTCTACCTCTCTTTAAAAACTGAAATACAAAAGTTTCTATTACCATTGATCTTTCAATCTTTTCTAAAAAGACTTCTTGTCCATTTTCTTTAACAAAAGAGTCTGGATCTTCTCCTTCTGGCAGAAATAAGAATCTAACTGTCTTATCATCAAATACCTGTGAGAGAGAAATCTGTAATGACCTCCATGCTGCTTTAAGTCCAGCTTCATCTGAATCAAAGCAAAAGACTATTTTTCTTTTTAATTTAAATAATTTTTGTAAGTGGCTTATGGAGAAGGCTGTTCCTAAAGATGCAACAGAATTTTCTATTCCATGTTGCGATAACATAACAACATCCATATAGCCTTCGGTGACTATAAAAAAATCAAGTTTATGATCTTGTTTTGCTGAATGAAAGCCATAAAGCTCTCTAGATTTATTAAAAAATTTACTATCTTTTGAATTCAGGTATTTAGGCATAGAATCATCTATTGTTCTTCCCCCAAAACCAATTATTTTCCCTGTGGAATTCTTAATAGGAAACATCAACCTATTCCTAAAGAAAGGATACATTCCCTTTTCATTTTTAAGAAAATTGCCACTTTTTAATAGTGTTGCTTCACTGAACTGATCTATTAGTTTTTTCTTTAGCTCTTTCTGATCAAAATCAGCATAACCAATTAAAAACTTCTTTGCTGTTTCACCGGTTATTCCTCTTTCTTTTAAATAATCAACAACTATCTTATTCTTTTTATCTTTTAAAGCAGATAAATAGCTGTCTGCTAGAACTTGGTTCAATTGATATATATTGGAGTAGTCTTCTGTATTCTGTCTTGATTCTCTTGGCACTGTAACATTATTTATTTCTGCTAGCTTTTCAACGGCTTCTACGAAGTTTAGACCTTCATATTCCTGAATGAATGTAAGAACATTACCTCCTTTGCCGCACCCAAAACAATGATATATTGATTTTTGCGGGCTAACTGTAAAAGATCCTGTTTTCTCTTCATGGAATGGACATCTACAGACATAATTGTTGCCTTTCTTCTGGAGATCTAAATAAGCACCTAATACAGAAACAATATCTGAATCACTAACAAGTCTATCTATGAAATCTCTAGGTATTGAATTAGCCATTATTTTGATTAAACCATTCTTCAAATATTAATGCTGCAGAATATGAGTCATATTCTTGCTTTCTATCTTCTTTATTTACAGCTTGGCTTGTAAAATCTTCATTCACTTCTTCAATGCTGATTTCGTATCTTTCTTTAAAAACTTTAAAGAAGTCTTTGTATGCTTCTTTAAAGTTTTCTTTCATTTCTTTTGGTTTTCCAATAATGCAAAAATTAGGAAGCCATTCATTGATCACCTCATCTAGATTATCAAATAAATGTTCATCATTTTTTAAGACTGGTAATGGAGAACTTTGTCCCGTATAAGTTTCTGCTATACATACTCCAATTTTTTTTGTTCCAAAATCTAAACTAAGCACGACATTTGCTTGCTTACTCAATTTTTATTCTCTTTTAGATTGTCCCAGAAAACTGCTCCAGGATTTATATCAGAACCTCTATGGATTTCTTGCAAGCATGTAGGAGAAGTAAGATTAATTTCTGATAGCTTATCTCCCAGTAAATCGGCCCCAGCAAAATAAATTTTATTTTCTTTTAGATAAGGAATAATTTTTGCTGCTATATCTTTATCAAAATCAGATACATCTTCTACTTTTGATGTTGCTCCAACTGCAAGATTTCCTCGAAAATCGCTATCTGAAGCTAACCGAATAAGTTTCTTTGGTAGCAGCTCATAATTTATAAAAGTAAGTCTGTTATCCCCTTCTTTAGAAGCATCAACATATTCTTGTGCAATAATATGTTTTCTCCCTCCTTGTGTAATAGTCTCCCAGACAACATTAAGATTTTTATCATCTTTATTTACAAAGAATATCGATTTACCTCCCATGCCATCTAGTGGTTTAAGAACTACTTTTTCAAAACCTTTATCAAAAATAGTTTTGATTTCATCCAATGAATTAGTAACTTTTGTGTATGGTATTAAATCTAGAAAATTTAGAATAATTAATTTCTCGTTATTTTCTCGCAAAGATTTTGCTGAATTGATGCAATCAACTCCTGATACTTCAAGCAATTGTGTTAAATAAAGATATTCTTTATTAAATGGCGGATTCACCCTGTTAATGACGTAATTAAGTTCTTTAATTCTACTATTTTCAGGATTCTGTAAAGAAAATTTAAGATTATCAGGATTGTCAAAATGAACTTTACTAGAATCTGCATAAAGGTCATTGTCTTTATAAGTCACATCACAGACATCAAAAATTCTTACTTCATAATCACGATCAAAAGCTTCCTTCATTAAATATACAGAAGTATCTTTATTAAGATCCATTGAATCTAGATCATTGATAATAAAACCTACTTTCATTTCTTTAAAAATTTACCCTTGATAAAGCGACTATTGGAGCAGTCTCAGCTCTAAGTATATTTTCA
>CAYFES010000082.1:0-2607 GCA_964342225.1 uncultured Gammaproteobacteria bacterium | reverse complement strand
AAAGGTCATCCCATCAAAATCTATTTCTCCAATATTATCGTAAATATATCTTTTACAGTCATCCATAGAATCTGAAGAATAGTTTAATGAGAAAACTCTACCACCATTAGTTACCAATTTATCATTTATAGATCTTGTTCCAGCATGAAATAGTTTCGCATTTTTAATGTTGCCAATATTTATCGGAACTTCATTTTTGTATGAATTTGGATAGCCTCCTGAGGCTATCACTACACCCATTGTTGCTCCAGTTTTCCATGTTATTTTAGGTTCTTCCCCGTTCAGAGCTTGCAAAATAGCATCTAAAAGATCTGATTCCATTTGCATCATTAAGCATTGAGTCTCAGGATCGCCTAAACGACAATTAAATTCTAGAACTTTAGAAATATTGTTCTTTACCATTAAGCCAAAATACATAAAGCCATAATAGTTAATTCCTTTATTCTTTAACCCAGATATTGTTGGCTTCACAACTGTCTCTGCAATGTTCTTTTTTAAATCTTCATTCATGAAGGGAGAGGGAGACATGCAACCCATACCGCCAGTATTTGGACCCTTATTGCCTTCAAGGAGTGGTTTGTAATCAATACTAGTTTCAAATGGAATGAAAGAATCAGGAGTTAATATACCCATAAAACTAAGCTCAGTACCAAATAAACATTCTTCAATAAGAATATTTTTTCCTGCAACACCAAATTTAGAGTCTTCCATAACTTCTTTAACCCATTTCTTTGCTTCTTCTAATTTGCTGGTGACCAAAACTCCTTTACCTGCAGCCAATCCATCAGCTTTTAAGACTATTGGAAAATTAGATTTTTCAAGATGATCTATTGCTTTATTTGACGATGAAAAAAATGCTGCTTTCCCAGTTGGGATGTTGTTTTCAAATAAAAATTCTTTAGAAAATATTTTTGAACCTTCAAGTTGTGCTCCCTTAGCATCAGGACCAAAGACAAGAACATTAGAATCTGATAAATAATCTTTAATACCATTTACCAATGGATCTTCAGGGCCAACAACCACTAATTCAATATTATTTTCTTCTACAAATGATTTAATCATTGGAAAATCATTAGAAGAAATATCTATATTAATGCAACTAGCTTCTAGTTCAGTTCCTCCATTGCCTGGAGCAACAAAAACTTGAGTCACTTTTTCTGATTGTTGTAATTTCCATGCGATTGCATGTTCTCTACCGCCTTGCCCTATAACTAAAATATTCATCTAATGCTTAAAGTGTCTAATTCCAGTCATAGTCATAGATATCTTATGTTGATCTGCTGCTTCAATAACCTCATCGTCTTTGACTGAACCGCCTGGCTGTATGATATGTTTTACACCTTTTTCAGCAGCTAAATCAATATTATCTCGAAAAGGGAAGAAAGCATCAGAAGCCAAAACGCAATTACTGACATCAAGACCTTCTTCTTCTGCTTTCATGAATGCTATCTTTGTACTCACCACTCTGCTCATCTGTCCAGCGCCAATACCGAGAGTCATTTGATTTTTAGCAATAACAATTGCATTTGATTTCACATGCTTGGCAACTTTAATAGCAAAAATTAAATCTTCAAGTTCATTTTTGCTTGGTTTAATTTCTGTCACAGTTTTTAAGTCCATAGTAGAAAAATCTGCATTGTCTGTTTTTTGATTCAAGATTACTCCTGTAATAAATTTCATTTCTTCTTGGTCAGGTGCAATCTCTTTACCTACCAATGCCCTTATATTTGGCTTTTTAGATAGGATTTTAAGTGAAGCATCATCAAAATCTGGTGCTATCAAAACTTCAATAAATTGGTTCTCAATCATTCTATGCATGACTTCACTATCAACCGTAGTATTTAAAGCAATAACACCTCCAAAAGCTGAAGTTGGATCTGTAGAAAATGCTTTTTCATAAGCTCTATTTAAATTTTGATCGGTTGCTACACCACAAGGATTTGTATGTTTAGCAATACATACAGCTGGCTCTTCAAATTCATTTACGCATGCCCAAGCTGAAAGAGCGTCAGCTACATTGTTATAAGAAATCTGCTTGCCTTGCAAAGGAGTGCTGAAATCTATTGGCGACATTTCATCTATAAGAAGATTTGCTTCTTGATGAGGATTCTCTCCATATCTCAGATCAACCTTTTCTGGGATACCTTCTCCACCAAACCATCCACCAATATCCCAATCATATTTACTTATTAAATCAAAAATCCCTTTTGCTAATTCTCGTGAACTTTCTATATGCATTCCCTCAACATTTATTTCTTTATATTTTTCAGGCTCAGCAACTGCAATCGTATGTTCAAAGTTTTTTGCTGCTGCTCTAAGCATAGCGGGACCACCAATATCTATTTTTTCTATGATTTCTTGTTCTGAAGAATCTTTAGCCACTTCTTCTGAAAAAGGGTATAGATTGACCACAACTAGATCTATCTTTTTAGCTCCAAATTTTTCTAACTCTATTTGATCTTTTTTACCACGAGCAAGAATGCCTGCGTGAATCTTAGGATGTAAAGTTTTAACTCTACCATCGAACATTTCAGGAGAGCCTGTGTAATCTGATACTTCAGTTACTTTAATACCATTTTCTATTAGGTGTTTAGCCGTGCCTCCTGA
>CAYFES010000081.1:0-2638 GCA_964342225.1 uncultured Gammaproteobacteria bacterium | reverse complement strand
GAAAAAGCCAAGGAATAGTTCCTTTCTTAAAAGTATCTAATGATACTGCTGTAGCCGTTAATCAAGGTGGCAAAAGAAAAGGTGCTTTCTGTGCCTACTTAGAATGCTGGCATTTGGATGTAGAAGAATTCTTGGAGCTAAGAAAAAATACAGGTGATGACAGAAGAAGAACTCATGACATGAATACAGCTAATTGGATTCCTGATCTATTTATGAAACGTTTAGAAAAGGATGAAGAATGGACTTTATTTTCTCCTTCAGATGTTCCTGATCTACATGATATTTATGGATTAGAGTTTGAAAAGAAATACGTTGAATGTGAAAAGAAGGCAGAAAAAGGTGACATAAAATTATTTAAGAAAGTTAAGGCTAAGGATCTTTGGAGAAAGGTTTTATCAATGCTTTTTGAAACAGGACACCCTTGGGTTACTTTTAAAGATCCATGTAATATTAGATCACCACAAGGACATGTAGGCACAGTGCATTCATCTAATCTATGCACAGAAATAACATTAAATACCAACAAAGATGAAATTGCTGTTTGTAATCTTGGTAGCATTAATCTACCTCAACACATTGATGATGGAAAAATTAATGTTGAGCAGCTAAAGAGCTCAATAAAAACAGCAATAAGAATGCTGGATAACGTAGTTGATATTAATTTCTATCCTGTTCCTCAGGCAGAGAATTCAAATAAGAAGCATAGACCTATAGGTTTGGGTTTAATGGGTTTTCAAGATGCCTTATATAAGCTTGGAATATCTTACAATTCTGATGAGGCCATTGATTTTGCAGATAAATCAATGGAGTTAGTAAGCTATTTTGCTATACAAGCTTCTTCAGAGTTAGCAAAGGAAAGAGGAGCATATGAAACCTATGAAGGTTCACTTTGGGATAAAGGAATATTTCCGATTGATTCAATCAGCCTTCTGGCAGAACAAAGAGGCAAAGAATTTATAGATCAGAACACTGATACAAATTTAGATTGGGGCTCTCTTAAAGCTTCAGTCTCAGAAAATGGTATGAGGAATTCAAATGTAATGGCAATAGCACCAACAGCAACCATAGCTAACATAACTGGAGTTTCGCAATCCATAGAGCCTACTTATCAAAATTTATTTGTTAAATCGAATCTTTCTGGTGAATTTACAGTAGTGAACCCATATCTAATTGAAGAATTGAAAAAAGAAAATTTATGGGATGATGTTATGTTGAGCGATTTAAAATATTTTGAGGGCTCTCTGTCACAAATAAATAGAATTCCCGAAGCCATTAAAGAAAGATTTAAAACTGCATTTGAAATTGAGCCGAGATTTATTGTTGAAGCAGCTAGCAGAAGACAAAAATGGATTGATCAAGCACAATCTCTCAATCTATATATAGGAAATGTGGATGGTAAAAAGCTAGATGTAACTTATAGAATGGCTTGGTATAAAGGGCTTAAAACCACATATTATTTAAGATCTATGGGTGCTACAGCAACTGAAAAATCAACAGTGGATAGAAGCAATCTGAATGCTGTAGAAACAAATCAACAAGAACAACAAGTAGCTAGCAAAGCGCCGGAAGCATGCAGTATTCTGGACCCAGACTGTGAGGCATGCCAATAGGAGGATAATTATGGGAATTAGTTGGGATGAATATTACAAAGAAGAAGCTCCAGTAAAAAAAGAGGAAAAAGTTACTGAGCCAAGAGTTGCTGAAGTTTCTGAAGCAACAAAACAAGCAGTTGAAGCTCCAGCACAAACTGAAAACACTGAAAATGTTCCAACCGAAGATGTTTCATCTGAAGTTATGCAGAATATTGAAAATTACACAACTAAAAAAGACCCATCCGAAGATGACCTACAAAAAGTTAGAGAGAAAATGGATGAAGTTTTACAAGGTAGGGTACAAGTTGGACAAAAAGCCATGATTAATTCAAAGGCAGATCTCAACCAACTTGTTCCCTTTAAATATAAGTGGGCCTGGGAAAAGTATCTTGATGGCACAGCGAACCATTGGATGCCACAAGAGATAAATATGACTGCAGATATTGCTCTATGGAAAGCAGCAGATGGACTAACTGATGATGAAAGAATGATCGTTAAAAGAAGTCTTGGTTTCTTCTCCACTGCTGACTCTCTTGTTGCAAATAATGTTGTTCTAGCGATATACAAACATATTACCAATCCTGAATGTAGACAATATCTTTTAAGACAAGCATTTGAAGAAGCAATACATACACATGCTTACCAGTACTGTATAGAGTCTCTAAGTATGGATGAAGGCGAAATCTTTAATATGTATAGAGAAGTTCCTTGTGTCGAAGCAAAAGCTGCATGGGCGCTTAAATATACAAAAGAGCTTGAAGATCCGAGTTTTGAAACAGGGACTCCAGAGAATGATAAGACTTTCTTATCTAATCTAATTGCATTCTATTGTGTGCTTGAAGGTATGTTTTTTTACTGTGGTTTTTCACAAATCCTTTCAATGGGCAGAAGAAATAAAATGACTGGAGTATCAGAGCAATTCCAATACATAATGCGTGATGAATCTATGCATGTTAACTTTGGTATAGATATGATTAACTCAATCATTAATGAGAATCCACATATTTGGGATGAAGAGATGCAGAAAAGAGCATCTGACATGATAG
>CAYFES010000080.1:0-2657 GCA_964342225.1 uncultured Gammaproteobacteria bacterium | reverse complement strand
TCTGAATCAACCTTAGATATTCCATTTGATATTCATTCAGGTGGCAATGATCTAAAGTTTCCTCATCATGATAATGAAATTGCACAAACCTGTGCTTATCATGGCAATGAAGATCCAACATCATTTGCTAAATATTGGGTTCATAATGGTTTCTTAAATCTTGAAGATGAAAAGATGTCTAAATCTTTAGGCAATGTCATATATATAGATCAATTACTAAAAAAATATAAAGGTAATGAGGTTAGGCTTGCCCTTCTTTCAACTCACTACAGGCAACCTATACCATGGAGCGAAGATCTACTTAATCAATCACATAATATTTACGTCAAGTTACAAAATGCTTTCAAGAAATATGGAGAAATTGAAGAAAAATTTCATGCTGATTCAAAGATTGCTGAGATATTAATGGATGACTTAAACACACCACTTGCTATTAGGACAATGCAAGATTTAGTCTCAGAGCCTAATGAAAATATAGAAAATGAGATAGCGACCTTTAAATATATTTTTGAAGGCTCCAATCAAGATCTTTCTTTATCAGATGAACAAGTTAATGAAATCAATGAACTAGTTAAAGAAAGAGATGATGCTAGAAATTTAGGTGATTATGATAGAGCTGATAAAATTCGCGATAAATTGAGTAAAATGAATGTGTCCATAAAGGACGTTAATGGAAAAACGGAATGGGAAATATTGTAATTAAGCTGCCAGATGGCTCAGACAAAGAACTTCCATCAAAAAGTACTGGTTTTGATTTAGCTGCTTCAATTGGAGCTAGATTAGCAAAAGATTCAATTGCTGTTGTTATTAACGGAGAGCAAAGAGATTTAAGTGATATTCTGCCTAATAAAGCTGAAGTTTCTATTATCACCAAAGGCTCAGATGAGGGTCTTGAAATAATGCGACACACTCTAGCTGCTCAAGTACTAGCTTTAGCTGTAAAAAACCTGTATCCAGATGCAAAATTGGCGATTGGGCCAACTATTGATGATGGTTTTTACTATGATTTTTTTATGAATAAGCCTATCTCATCTGATGATTTACCTAAAATCGAAGATGAGATGAACAAGATAATTAAATCAAAATCTAAGATTACTAAAACCTATCATTCAAAAAAAGAAGCTCTAGAAGTGTTTGATGGTCTCGATGAAGGTTTCAAAGCTGAAATAATAACTGACTCAGGGCAAAAAAATGATTTTCAGCTATATACTCAAGATGAAACAGGATTTATAGATCTATGTAGAGGGCCTCATCTGCCAAATCTAGATATGTGTGGAGAGTTTAAGCTTACAAAAGTTGCTGGAGCATATTGGAGAGGTGATTCTACTAAACCAATGCTTACAAGAATCTATGGCACAGCATGGAATACTAGAAAAGAATTAGAAACATATCTCAGTCAATTAGCAGAAGCTGAAAAAAGAGATCATAGAAAATTAGGTAAAGAAATGAGTCTATTTCATTTTCAAGATGAAGCTCCTGGTATGGTTTTTTGGCATCCATCAGGATGGACTATTTATTCTGAACTTCAGAATTATGTAAGAAAGATGCAAAGAAATGCTGAATACCAAGAAATCAATACTCCTCAAATTGTGGATAGAAAATTATGGGAAAAATCAGGGCATTGGGATAAATATAGAGAAAACATGTTTATTACTGAAATTGATGAAGAGCATGCAAGTGAAAAAAGAGTTAATGCTTTAAAACCAATGAATTGTCCATGTCATGTTCAAGTGTATAACCAAGACATAAAATCCTATAGAGATTTACCTTATAGGCTTGCAGAGTTTGGTTCTTGTCATAGATATGAACCCTCAGGAACAATGCATGGCCTGATGAGAGTAAGAGGTTTTACTCAAGATGATGGACATATATTTTGTACTGAAGATCAAATTGAATCAGAGACTGGTTTATTTATAGATCTTTTATCAAATATATATAGTGATCTAGGTTTCAATACATTTAAAATTAAACTTTCAACCAGACCAGAAGTGAGAGTTGGCACAGATAAAGTCTGGGATAAAGCTGAAACAGCTTTAAAGAAAGCTATAAAAAATCTTAAACTTCCATATGAAATAGATGAGGGAGATGGGGCTTTTTATGGCCCTAAACTTGATTTTGTTTTAACTGATGCATTGGGCAGAGATTGGCAATGCGGTACATGGCAACTTGATTTTAATTTACCTGAAAGACTTGAAGCATCATATGTTGGTAAAGATGGTAATAAGCATATACCTGTAATGATGCATAGAGCTATACTCGGCTCATTTGAACGTTTTATTGGTATATTGATTGAGAATTATGGCGGCAATCTACCTCTTTGGTTAACTCCTAATCAAGTGGTGTTAGCAACTATAACCGACGATGCAAAAGAATACGCTCAATCAATTTCAGATGAATTAAATGAACAAGGAATTAGATGTTTATTAGATTTAAGAAATGAAAAAATAAGTTATAAAGTTCGAGAGCATAGCGTATCTAAAAACCCAATAATTTTAGCTCTAGGTAAAAAAGAGGTCGAAGATAAAACAGTTTCTGTAAGAAGGCTTGGCAGTGAAAAGACAGAGACTATAGAATTAAATAAATTTATTAAATCTATTAAACAAGAAGTCAAAACACCACTTCAAAAATAAATGTTAAAAATCTTAAATTTAATATTC
>CAYFES010000079.1:0-2657 GCA_964342225.1 uncultured Gammaproteobacteria bacterium | reverse complement strand
GAGAAAATTTATATTTTTGATACTACTTTAAGAGATGGTGAACAATCTCCAGGTGCTTCAATGAATTTAGAGGAAAAAATTCAAATAGCTGAAGTTTTGGCTGATTTAAAAGTTGATATTATTGAAGCAGGTTTTCCAATAGCTTCTAATGGAGACTTTGAGGCTGTTTCTGAAATTAGTAAAAATATCAAAGGACCAACTATTGCTGGATTAGCTCGAGCAAAGTTAGCTGATATCGAAAGGGCTTGGGAAGCTGTAAAATTTTCAGATTCTCCAAGGATACATACCTTCATTGCTACAAGTCCAATTCATATGAAATATAAATTAATGAAATCTGAAAATGAAGTTTTAGAAGCAATTAAACAAACTGTAACTTTTGCAAGAAATTTATGCCCAAATATTGAATGGAGCTGTGAAGATGGAGGAAGATCAAATTTAGATTTTTTATATCAATGTATAGAATTAGCCATTGAATGTGGAGCTACTACAATCAATATTCCTGATACTGTTGGTTATACTTTGCCTACTGAGTTTGGTTCAATATTTAAATCAGTAAAAAATAATGTACCAAATATAGATAAAGCAATTTTATCTACTCATACCCATAATGACTTAGGTCTAGCTGTTGCTAATAGTATAGCTGCAATTCAAGAAGGAGCCCGTCAAGTTGAATGTACTATTAATGGATTAGGTGAAAGAGCAGGAAATGCTGCTTTAGAAGAAATCGTCATGGCTTTAAAAGTTAAAAAAGATCTTATTCCTTTTCATACTGATATTAAAACTCAATCTATTACAAAAGCATCAAGGCTAGTATCATCTATAACAGGTTTTTCTGTTCAACCTAATAAAGCCATAGTAGGTGCAAATGCTTTTGCTCATGAAGCAGGAATTCATCAAGATGGAATGTTAAAAAATGCAGAAACATATGAAATTATGACTCCAGAAACAGTAGGACTAACTGAATCCTCATTAGTTCTAGGCAAACATTCAGGTAAACATGCATTTTCAGAAAAACTAAAAGAATTAGGATATGAATTAGGAGATAACGCTTTAATGGAATTATTTGGAAGATTTAAAGATCTCGCAGATAGAAAAAAAGAAATTTTTGATGAAGATTTAATTGCCTTAGTTGGAGATAGAGCTGCTTCATATAATGAAAAAATAAAATTTGTTAATTTAAATGTTAATGCAGGATCGTTAGAAAAACATCAAGCTAAACTTACAATATTAATTGAAGATAAAAGTAAAGATATTGAAACTGATGGAAATGGGCCTGTTGATGCAACATTTAACGCTATTAAATTATTAACTAACACTAATTATAAGCTTAAATTATATCAAGTTCACGCAATAACAGCTGGCACTGATGCACAAGGTGAAGTTACTGTGAGATTAGAAGATGATCAATTAACTTCTCAAGCAAAAGGATCAGATCCAGATATTATTGTGGCTTCAGCTAAAGCATATATAAATGCATTAAATAAATTGATATATAAAAAAACGCGATCAAAAAATGAACAAATTTCTGCATTAAAAATTGAAGGTGTATAAAGAAAGGTAATATTGATGGTTTTAGATAAGTTATTTGGAATATTTTCTCGAGATATGGCAATAGATTTGGGTACGGCGAACACTCTTGTATATGTCAAAGGAGAAGGAGTTGTATTAAATGAACCATCTGTAGTAGCAAAAGTTGAAGAGGGTGGTAGAACGCAAGTTTTGGCAGTGGGCAATGAAGCAAAACAAATGCTAGGAAGAACTCCAGGAAAAATTGAAGCAATAAGACCAATGAAAGATGGAGTTATTGCTGATTTTGAAGTTGCGGAACAGATGATTAAACATTTTATTCAAAAAGTACATAAAGGAAGAACTCTTTCAAATCCTCAAATAGTAATTTGTGTTCCATCTGGAGCTACTAATGTTGAAAGAAGAGCAATTAGAGAATCTGCTGATGCCGCTGGAGCTAGAAGAGTTTTTTTAATTGAAGAGCCAGTGGCTGCTGCAATTGGTGCAGGTCTTCCTGTAGCAGAACCTACAGGATCCATGATTGTAGATATTGGTGGAGGTACAACTGAAGTAGCAGTATTATCTTTAGGTGGAGTAGTTTTATGCACTTCTGTAAAGGCAGCGGGAGATAAATTTGATGATGCAATTGTAGAATATATGCGAACTACACATAAATTAGCTATAGGTGAGACAACAGCAGAAAGAATGAAAAAAGAAATAGGATCTGCATGTCCTCCTGATGATGGAGACGGAACAACTATGCATGTAAAAGGTAGAGATTTAATTACTGGTTTACCAAAAGAGATTAGTATATCACAAAGACAAATAGCTGAAGCTTTAGCCGAACCTGTTGCTCAGATTATTGATACTATTAAGAGAGCTTTAGAGCAAACTCCTGCAGAATTGGCTGCAGATATAGTTGAAAGAGGTATTATGTTAACTGGAGGAGGTTCTTTGCTAGGAAACCTAGACAAAGTACTTCGTAGATCAACAAGTTTACCTGTTTCTATAGCAGAAGATCCTTTATTATGTGTCGTAATGGGGACAGGGAAAGCACTTGAAGAAAAAGTAAAACTGAGTGATGTTTTTGCCTCTGATTAATGATGTTTAAGAGATTTAAAACTAGTTCATTTGCTAAAAAAAAATCAATA
>CAYFES010000078.1:0-2724 GCA_964342225.1 uncultured Gammaproteobacteria bacterium | reverse complement strand
TCTTCATTTGTTATGTCTTCTTCAATAAACTCTGGAATCTCTTCAAAGTATTCAAAGTCAAAAACTATCTCTTCTTTGTCATTAACAATAGCCTCTAAATTTATTTCTGGTTTTTCTATTTTTTCAAGTGAAAGTGCTTCACCAATCAATACATTTTCATCAACAATTTCAAACTTCTCAGAAGTAGCTTGATCTTTCCAGATCACTGTTGCTACTTCAACTTTTACTATTTCAATTTCTTCCTCTGAAAGAAGAGTGAAAGAGAAGGGCAGAAATACTGCTATAAACTTGAAAAAATGACGCATAAAGTTTTTAATACCAATTGAATTTTTATTTCAAAATACACTACATAAATGATATCTAGTAAATTGGTTTTGAGGAACGAAAAAGGGTTAAATTATGGATCTTAATTTTTCTAAAGAAGATTTAGAATTTCGCGATGAGGTTAGGGCATTCTTGGAAAATGAATACCCAAAGCACATTAGAGAGAAAATGCACAATGGTGATGAACTCACCAGAGATGAGGTTGTTGAGTGGCACAAATGTGTTGCTAAGAAAGGCTGGATGGGCCATTCATGGCCAGTTGAGCATGGAGGAACAGGATGGGATGCTACTAAAGTTTATCTTTATTTAAGAGAGCTAGCTCTGGAAGGATGTCCAACATTTGTTCCTTTTGGTCTACAGATGGTTGCACCAGTTATATGGACTTTCGGTAGTGAAGAACAAAAGAAAAAATTTCTACCACGAATCTTAAATTTTGATGACTGGTGGTGCCAAGGTTATTCTGAGCCAGGCTCTGGATCAGATTTAGCTTCACTTAAATGCAAAGCTGAATTGGATGGAGATGAATACGTTATCAATGGACAAAAAACTTGGACAACTCTTGGACAATTTGCAGATTGGATTTTTGTTTTAGTTAGAACTGATGATTCAGGAATAAAGCAGACAGGAATAACTTTTATTCTTGTTGATATGAAAACTCCTGGAATTGAAGTAAAACCTATAATCACTTTAGATGGCGATCATGAAGTGAATGAAATATGGTTTGATAATGTTCGTGTACCAAAAGAAAATGTCGTAGGTGAAGTTAATCAAGGTTGGACTTATGCGAAATTCTTGCTAACTCATGAAAGAAGTTCAATTGCTGGAGCACCGCAAATGAGAAGAGCTGTAAATAGATTAGCCAAGAAGGCTGAAAAAACATTTCATGGCGACAATCCATTATCTGAAGATCCTACTTTTAAGGCTAAAGTTGCACAATTCAATTTAGATCTAGATGCTTTAGAGATGACAGAGCTTAGGGGTTTGGCAGCTCAGAGAGAAGGCAATCCTCCAGGCGCAGAATCATCTTTATTAAAAATTAAAGGCACAGATCTACAACAGAGACTATCAAGTTTAGCTGTAGAAATTGCAGGCCATGATGCTATGCCTTATGGAGGACCATATGGTTTTTCAGATATTGAAGTTGCAGCAGCAAAAGACGCTCAGCTTTCCGCACCTAAATACTTAAACTTTAGAAAAGTAACTATTTATGGCGGAACAAATGAGATTCAGAAGAATATTATTGCTAAAGCTATTCTAGGTCTTTAATGGGGGGTATGAGATGAAATTAAGTTATTCAGACGAACAAAATTTACTAAGAGATAGTGTCTCAAAATTTTGTCTTTCAGATTATGACTTCGAAACCAGAATGAAGAGCGTTGAATCAGAAAAAGGCCACAATGAAGAACATTGGAAACTTTTTGCTGAGCTTGGCTGGTTAGCTATACCTTTTGCTGAAGAGCACGGTGGTTTAGATGGCAGTGATGTTGATTTAAGTCTAATGTTCGAGGAATTTGGTAAAGCAATTGTAATTGAACCTTACCTAGCTAATGTTGTTCTTGGGGGAGGGGTTTTAAAGCGCTCTGATCTTGAGGAAAAGGCTAAGTATATTGAAGGGATTATTGCTGGAGAATTGCAAGTCTCACTAGCCAATTACGAACCTGAAAAAGGCTTTAACTTGGCTAATGTCGATTGTGAAATAAGTTCTGATGGAACTGTAAATGGTCTTAAAACCACAGTTCTTAATGCTCAAAATGCCGACCATTTTGTTGTCTTTGGCAAACATGAAAAAGGTCATGCTTTTGCCTTGGTTTCTAAAGATGCTGAAGGTTTGAATTGTACAAGTTACAAGACATATGATGGTTTTGTTTCTGGTGATGTTAAATTTGAGAATTGTAAGGCTGAAGCAGTATTTTCTACGGATTCCGCTCTAGATATTCTTGAAAAGACAATACTTGATGCTTTGATTTGTGTTTCTTCAGAAGCAGTTGGTGCTATGGAAAAATGTTACCAATTGACAATTGAATACACCAAACAAAGAGAACAGTTCGGGCAGCCTCTTTCAAAATTTCAAGCATTACAACATAGAATGGTTGATATGTTTATGGAAACTGAATTTACAAAATCTTTTCTATTAAAAGTTCTTGCAACTCATGAAACAGACGAAAAACGAAAACTTATCTATGGTTTAAAGAATCAAGTTGCTCTTGCTGGAAAGTCAGTGGCAGAAGAAGCTGTGCAGATGCATGGTGGAATGGGCTGTACAGAGGAAATGTCTATAGGTCATTATTTAAAAAGAATGATGGTTATAGTGCATTTATTTGGTAACGATACGTATTACTTAAACAAATATATAGAAAGTTAATTTTGGTTAAAAGATTTAATCCCGACAAAAGACGCAGA
>CAYFES010000077.1:0-2788 GCA_964342225.1 uncultured Gammaproteobacteria bacterium | reverse complement strand
CAAGAGAAAAATGGGGAACTAAAAAAATTTATTGGTAAAAAAGACTCTGATCTAGATTCAGAAGATTGGGATGAAGTGTGTGCGCTTAATTTTTGTTTCGACATTAATGAAAAAATGTCTGGTAAATTTAGGGTTAATGAATTGGGCTACAATCTGAATAAATATGTTTCATATGATAAAGGCTGCTACAGAGGGCAAGAAATAATTGCACGTCTGACTTACCTTGGGAAAAAGAGTAAAAAGGCTGTTATATTTGATTCTGATTGCCAGGAAATTACGAATTCAGAAAATAGGTCAATTGGGAAGAAGATATATTCCTTCAAGTCAAAGAACAAAGAATATTCACAATTTTTTATAGAAGATACTGATTTCTATTTAGAAGGCAAAAAGATTATTCCAGTGACCAGTCAATAGGGTCTAGGCCTTGATCAACAAGTATCTTGTTAGCTTTTGAAAAATGTTTGCATCCAAAAAATCCTACATTTGCAGAGAAAGGTGAAGGATGTGAGGCCTCTAGAATATGATTTCCATCTTCTATTAATTCTTTCTTTTGTTTAGCAAAATTACCCCATAGCATAAAAATTATGTTCTTCTTTTTTTGAATTAACTTAACTGCTCTATCAGTGAATGTCTGCCATCCAATTTGAGAATGTGAACCTGGCATACCCTCTATAACAGATAGAGAAGAATTTAAAAGTAATACTCCCTGTTCTGCCCATCTAGTTAAATCTCCTTTTTCATTTTTAATACCCAAATCTTCTTGTATTTCTTTAAAAATATTCTTTAAGGATGGAGGCAATTTTTGATTTTTGCTGACAGAGAATGCAAGACCATTGGCTGTTTCTGGTGTGTGGTATGGATCCTGTCCCAAGATAACTATTTTTACTTCTTCATAGGGGCATATTTCAAATGCTTTGAAAAAATTATTAGGTTTAGGATAAATTTTCTTTCCTGAATTATGATCAGAAATTAAGGAATTCTTTATTTCTCTAAAATAACTTTTTTCGGTTTCAGAATTTATAAAATCATTCCAATTTTTTAGCTCTGTCATAGAGTCAAAAATAACACATTTTTTTATCCACAGAAACTGTGGATAACTTTGGGGAAAACAACCCTTAGATTAACTAAAGCCCTCAAAAGAAAATACTTTCAAAAGATTTGTTTAAAAATTGATCAATATATATCAGACCACTATATAAAAGGGTTTCAGAGAGCTAATGTGAACAAAATGTTACAGACTGCCAAGAAAAGCTTTAATTATATAGGTGTGAAACTTGTTGTGAGAAAATCAATACTTTTGCACAAAAAAAAGAGGGTTTTTTTAGTAGCAAAGTCTTGCATTTGTAACACCCTTGATTTTCTCTAGCTCACAGACAATCTGATCTTCAATTTTGTCATCTGTATCAACAATATTACAAGCCAAATTACCTCTACTCTTATTAACAAATTCTGAGATATTTACTTTATTCTTTGCAAGACATTCTGCTATCTTGCTTATCACTCCCGGTTCATTTTTATTAGTTATAAATATTCTATGTTTGCCATACTTTTCAGAAGAAATGCTTGGATAATTTACGCTGTTAGTTATCTTTCCATATTTTAAAAAATCGGTTATCTGATCACATGCCATTACCGCACAATTTATTTCACTTTCCTTCGTGCTTGCTCCAAGATGAGGAAAAATTATTACATCTCTTTGTGAATTGATTCTTTTTAATAAATTTTTTGTTGGGAAATCTGTTACATATTTAAGAAGCATTCCATTATCAAGCTGATCGATTAGATCTACTTCATCTACAATGCCGCCTCTAGAAAAATTTATTAAAACTGAGTCTTTATTTAAGAGGTTTAATTTGCCTTTATTTATAATCCCTTCTGTTGATGAATTTAAAGGTATATGTAGTGAGACATAGTCTGCATCGCCAAAACAACTTTCCATTGAATCGCACCTTTCCAAACTGCTAGGAAGACCAAGAGCAATATCAACAGTCAGCCCAGGATCATATGCCTTAACTTTCATTCCTAAATTAATTGCTTGTTCAGCGACCATAGAACCAATAGCTCCAAGACCTATGATGCTAAGATTTTTTCCTCTTATTTCTTCTCCAACGAATTCCTTTTTCATGCTCTCAATTTTTTTGCTTATCTCTTCATCATTCATATTTTCTGTGTCTATACTGTCTAGATTCTTATTGCCTGATACAAGATCTCTCTTTGAAAGAATCAAAGCACAAATAACCATTTCCTTAACTGCATTTGCATTAGCGCCAGGAGTATTAAAAACAATTACTCCTTTTTCTGAACAGTCGTCTACATTTATATTGTTAGTGCCAGCTCCTGCACGAGCAATTGCATGAAGAGAGTCATCAATTGCAAGTGAATGCAAATTATGACTTCTTAGCACTATGCCTGAAACATTATCTTGATCTGAAACAAGCTCAAAATTATTCTCCTTTAAAAGATCTAAACCTTCTTCTGCTATGTTATTTAAAATTTGTAATTTCATGAATTATAAGATTTTTAAAGAATACACATTAAAACCCATTATTTAAACGGTATTCATCAAAAAGTACCCAATTTATCCATAAGTTTTCAACAAGAAAAACCCAGCATATTGTGGATAAAATTAATGAGTGGCGACCCAAGTATCCTGGGGTTGAATCCTTAAAAATTGCGGTGATGGGTTGTGTGGTGAATGGTCCGGGTGAAAGTAAATATGCGGATATTGGGATTAGTTTACCAGGGATGCGCGAAGAGCCAACGGCGCCGGTGTATATTGATGGTCAAC
>CAYFES010000076.1:0-2892 GCA_964342225.1 uncultured Gammaproteobacteria bacterium | reverse complement strand
ATAGTATTGTCAAATGAGTAGATTTTTAGTTGTTTTAACAGCCGTTATTTTAACTGCTTGTGGCGGAGGAGGGGGCATGAGTGAACCTGAGTCACAACCAACACCAACACCAGCTCCAACACCAGCTCCAACACCAGCTCCAACACCACAACCAGGACCATCATGTACAGAACAATCTGGTAGTGGAACTTACTACTGCACTGTCACATATGATGATATTGCTAGAGAGTTTTATTACTATCTGCCACAAAATTATTCTGAGAATTCCTCTGCAATGCCGCTATTAATAAGCCTTCATGGAGGAGATGATTACGCGGATTACAATATGTCTTATACGGGTTTTCGAGCTTTGGCTGATGAAAGAGATTTTATACCAATCTTTCCTCAAGGAACGGTAGCTGAAGAAAAGGGATCAACCGGCTGGTTTACTGGAACTTGTGACTCTAGTTCTGTTTGTGATCTCGGTTTTATCGACTCAGTAATAGATTTTATGGGAGAAAATTTAAGTGTAGATCTAGATCGAGTCTATGCTACAGGATTTTCAAATGGTGCTTTCATGACATACAGTCTTGGTTGCAATTTAAGCACGAAAATTGCCGCCATAGCAGCTGTATCGGGAACAATGGATATTGGCAGTATCAGCACATGTCAATCAATTCACCCAATGCCAGTTTTACATATACATGGCACAAATGACACTATAATTCCACCTAGTGGTGGACAATACCATTATCCAGTTAGTGATGTCATAAATTTTTGGAAAGAATTCAATGAATGTACCTATACAACAGTCTATGAGGACGAAGACGATGATGGTGATGGTTTTTATTTTTCAATTTATAGCCATGAAGGGTGTTTAAATAACGTTCAGGTTTATGATTTTACCGCAGGAGGAATGTATCATAGCTGGCCCCAAGATGGGCAAACAACAGATGATATGCCGGATGGATCGACTTATATAGTTACATTCCTTGAACGTTTTGATATTAATGGACTTAGGAGTTCTACAAACATTAATTAACATGAATAATTTAGTACTGAATAACCTAAAAACCGCTAATAAAGACACTATAGAACAAATATATATTTTGAATCAGGACTTAACTCCAATGGTTGGAAGTCTTAATAGTTCAAATGAGTTGAAAGATCTTATAGACATGTCTAGTCATAGCTTTTATATCGAGAAAAAAAGTGAATTAGTTGCATTTATAGTATGTCTCAGAGAAAACAGTATATATAAATCTCAAAATTACATTCATTTTGATAAAAAATATGAAAGATTCCTTTATATAGATAGAGTTGGAGTAAAGAAAAAGCACGATAATAAAGGGATTGGCACATATTTATATGAGCATATATTTAATATAAATGATGAAAATGGATTGCGAATTTGTGCAGAAGTTAACATAGAGCCTAAAAATGAAATATCATTAAGATTCCATCAAAAAATGGGCTTTAAAGAAACTTCTGAGAAGTCTATAAATAGCGACTATAAAGTCAAATATGTAGAAAAAGATGTACGTTGAAGCGAAAGAAACATTTCATAAGAATAGATCTGTCATCCTGGAAGCAATAAGAGAACCAGGGAATTTAAATAAATTTCATCCATTTTGTAAGGCAAATACTACTGAAAAATGGCCAGGAGTAGGCTCTGTAGACAATATAGAGTACTTAAATGGTATCAAATATCGCAGAAAATTTATTAAATGGGATGAAAGCGGATATGAGCTCGAAATTAGCAGAAATAGGAAGTTAGCTAATGTTGAGTGGATAGTAAAGGGAGACGACAATACATCAAGCCTAAGGGTAAGAATTAACCCCATATTGCCATATAAAAACAAAATAACAGAATGGGTCATGTGGAACTTCTATATAAAATATAGAATGCAGGCATACATAAACAACGTTTTAATGGGTTTTAAACATTATTTAGATACTCAGACAACAGTAGAGCACAATAAATTCGGAAAACATTCATGGTTTTCCTAGATTATGTTAAATAAATTTACTTTTTACATACTTAAAGCTCTGAATACCCCATAAATAAAGACTATAAGCTTACATAATAACTCTTTCAAATTGTGCTTATTATTTAACATAATATATATTATGCGAAGTTATATATTAGGTTAAGTTAGAAATTTTTTTTGAGAAAATTTTTTGAATTTGGCCTCCCCTCATTTTTTGCGTTTTGATTTTTTTTGAATAAGTCTGAGCAAAAAGAGAAAATTTTTTAACATTCAAGAAAATGGGTCTAGAAATTTTTCATGAAAATTTATTTTTTGGCTTTTTTTTGAAAATCTTCAAAAAATTATAAAATTTATGTCCCCTCTAACCACTTTTTTACGTTTTTACCCATAATGATGCCTTATTTATTAAAAAATTCTTTTATATCGCTTATTTTGGGCCTCTACTCCCTTTTTATGCTATATCATTGATTTATGAGTTATAGATTCTTATTTTTGCTACTTTTTGCTTGTTTTTTGTATTCTGAAACTGATTTTCGAGATATTTCGATATCTGAATATAAGAATCTCTTATCTGAGACAAAAAATACCAAACAGTTTTATAGAGATTATTTATTAAATGCGCGTTTATCAGATAAGGAAATTAACTCCATCATCAGTTTTTATGGGCCTAATGAGCTGTATAGATCCTATATTTACTCGAGATCAGCTAATTGGCGTGGTGTTCCAATATTCGTTAAGGATAATATTGATACCAAAAATTTAGCTAATACTGCAGGATCAAAGGCTTTGCTGGATAATTTGCCTAAAGATGATGCTCAAATAATTAAAAATCTTAAAAAGGCCGGTTTTGTTATAGCTGGCAAGACGAATCTGTCTGAATGGGCGAATTTTAGAGCTAGTAGCTCGACTAGTGGCTGGTCAA
>CAYFES010000075.1:0-3032 GCA_964342225.1 uncultured Gammaproteobacteria bacterium | reverse complement strand
CTTGAGACCATATATGGAAAAATTTTAAGGAAATTATATGAGCAAAGAAGTAAAAGAATTCTTTTCAACTTATAGTGACTTTGTTACTAAAGTTACAAGTGAACCAAGCTTAGATTTAGAAGCTTTGAAAGAAAGCTTGCAAGATATTGAAAAAAATTCACCAGTAAAATCAGCAAGATTGCTAACAGCAGCCCTTGGCTTGGGAAGTGAATCAGGTGAATTCGTTGAAATAGTTAAAAAAATGTTTCTACAAGGAAAGCCACCTTCTGAAGAAAACATATTTCATATGAAAAGAGAGTTAGGTGACATTATGTGGTATTGGGTAACAGCTTGTGCAGCACTCGATTTAGATCCTTATGAAGTTATTAGTGAAAATCAGAAAAAACTAGAAGCAAGATACGGCGAAAAATTTGAAATAGATAGAAGTGAAGTAAGAAAAGAAGGAGATCTCTAATTTCACTAGAATCTCAGCAGAGATTACTAAGAAAGTTTATAATTTAGTTGCTTAAAATAAATTTTTCCTATGGTGGATAAATTGTTGCAAAAAAAAATCTCTTTGAGTGATAAGTACACTTCAAGAGAAGGAAAAATCTTTCTTACTGGAATTCAGGCTCTAGTAAGACTCCCGCTTATCCAAAAAGAACTAGATGAAAGTAATCACTTAAATACTGGTGGGTTTATATCTGGATATAAAGGCTCACCTCTGGGAGGGTATGACCTAGAGCTAGAAAGAGCGAAAGAACATCTTAAAGATAAGTCTATTTACCATCAACCGGGCCTTAATGAAGAATTAGGAGCAACTGCCGTTTGGGGCTCTCAGCAAGGAGAATTCAAAGATAGAGGAAACAAAGATGGAGTCTTTGGTATTTGGTACGGAAAAGGTCCGGGAGTTGATAGGACTATGGATGTATTTAAGCATGCCAATGCTGCGGGTTCATCAAAATATGGTGGAGTATTAGCTATTGCAGGCGATGATCATGCTGCTAAATCATCAACATTACCACATCAATCAGACCATAATTTCATAAGTGCGTTCATGCCTTACTTATATCCTTCTGGAGTAGAAGAAATAGTTAGATATGGTCTACTTGGTTTTGCAATGAGTAGATATAGTGGATGTTGGACTGGTTTTAAAATTGTTTCTGATGTAGCTGACTCTGGGACAAGGTACGACACAGCTATAGAGAAATTACCGATAATTATTCCTAGTGAAGAGTTTCTTGGCGAGTACAAAGATTTAGAAAGAAATATTTTGTTTGAAGATACTCCCAGAGATCAAGACTATCGATTACAAAGAGCAAAAGGTTTTGCAGCCCAAGAGTTTGTTAGAGCTAATAATATTGATCAATCAATATGGAAAGATAACACCTCAAAGTTAGGAATAATAACGGCAGGTAAATCTTATAACGATGTAAGAGAAGCACTAAAGTGGCTGAAAATTGATGAAGCAAAAGCCAAAGAATTAGGGCTATGCATTTATAAGGTTGGAATGCCATGGCCTTTAGAGCCACATGGAGTCAGAGAATTTTGCGAAGGGTTAGATACTGTCCTAGTAGTGGAGGAAAAAAGAGAACTTATAGAACATCAGGTAAAGTGGCAACTTTATAATTGGAAAGATACGGTCCGACCAATAGTTATAGGTAAACAAGATGAATATGGAGGCTGGCTATTGCCAGCTGAGAATGATCTTCCGTTACAAACAATAGTAGAAGCCATATCAACAAGATTACATAAAATATCTGGAGATTCAGACTTAGTTAAACAATTAGAATGGTTTAAGAAAAGAAATGAACAACAAAAAGATTTAGAAGCACCTATCCAGAGGAAGCCTTTTTTCTGCTCTGGTTGTCCACATAACTCATCATTAAAATTACCAGAAGGAAAAAGAGCATTAGGCGGTATAGGTTGTCACTATATGGCTGTTGATTCTGTAGAAGGAACTGAATTTTTTACGCAGATGGGTGGTGAAGGCACTCCTTGGATTGGGATTTCTCCATTCTCAAAAGAGAAACATATATTTGCTAATTTAGGTGATGGTACTTATAAGCATTCTGGTATTCTTGCTATTCGTGCTGCTCTAGATGCAGATGTAAATATTACATACAAAATACTATATAACGATGCAGTAGCTATGACTGGAGGTCAAGAAATCGGAGGTAATTGGGATGTAGAGGGGATAGTTAAACAAGTTTTAGCAGAAGGCGTTAAAAGAGTTTCAATCCTGTCAGAAGAGCCAAAAAGATATAAGCATCTTAGGTCCAAAGAGGTTAAAAGCTTACATAGAGACTCTATTGTTTCTGAACAAGAGAAATTAAGTGAACATGAAGGTGTAAGTGTATTAATTTTTGATCAGACTTGCGCAGCTGAAAAAAGAAGAAGAAGAAAAAGGGGGTTAATGAATGATCCTACTAAAAAAGTTCTCATCAATGATGAGGTGTGTGAAGGTTGCGGCGATTGTTCCATACAATCTAGCTGTGTCTCTATTGAACCATTAGAAACATCCCTCGGAAGAAAAAGAAAGATTAATCAATCGAGTTGTAATAAAGATTACACTTGCATGAAGGGTTTCTGTCCTTCCTTCATAACAGTAGATGCTCAGTTAAAATCTAAATCTACTTTTCAAGATATTGGCGATCTACCAGATCCAGATATTAAGTCAACAGATAGAGTTTCCAATATCATGCTTACAGGTATCGGAGGAACTGGAGTATTAACCATATCAGCTATTCTTGCCTATGCGGCTCATTATGAAGACAAAGATGCATCTATATTAGATATGACAGGACTTGCACAGAAGGGAGGCGCAGTTTGGTCACATATTAAAATCTATGAGAAGGGTATAAAGCCATTTAGTCAGAAAATTTCACCAGGGTCAGCAAATGTTCTTCTAGCTTGTGATGCTGTAGTTGGCACTAAACCAGAAATACAAGAAGTAGTTTCAACCGAAAAAACCTTTACTGTTATAAATAGCAATACAATACCAGTCGCTGATTTTGTTACTAATAGAGAATTAAACTTTAGGAATAATGAAG
>CAYFES010000074.1:0-3040 GCA_964342225.1 uncultured Gammaproteobacteria bacterium | reverse complement strand
CTCTACTTTCTTTAATAATTTCTTTGTGTCCTGTTACTAAAGAATGAATTAATATCCCTAAAGAAAAAATACTGTAGAAAGCTAAAAGGTCGCCAATATTCCATTGCTTAACAAACAATATGCCTATGATCAGTATTGAAATAAAAAGACCGAGCCTCTGAAGAAAACGATGAGTTCTATCTGAAAAATTCTCAGTCACTATCGACCAGTACCAATGAATTACAATTCCACAAATTAATAAATTTAAAAAGATAAAAACTGGTAAATTTGAGATCGGCTCAATAATGTTAAAAAAAGTATTCATTTATTCTTTTCTGTAGAAAGAAAGCTTAAAAATGCTTCTTGAGGCAAAGCCACCTTGCCTATTTGTTTCATTTTCTTTTTCCCTGCTTTCTGTTTTTCAAGAAGTTTCTTCTTTCTGGTAACATCTCCACCATATAGTTTAGCAGTTACATTCTTTCTGAAGGCTTTAACGCTCTCTCTAGCTATTATTTTGCTACCGAGCATGATTTGTATTGGAATTTCAAACATCTGTCTTGGAATCACCTCTCTAAGTCTTTTTGCAATATCTCTTCCTTTTCTTTGAGCGTCAGATCTATGCATTATTGATGATAACGAATCAACAACCAATCCATTTACAGCAACATCAACCTTTACTAGATCAGCTTTTTGATATCTATCAAAAACAAAATCAACTGAAGCATAGCCTTGGCTCTTTGATTTGAGTAGATCAAAGAAATCCATAACTATTTCAGATAAAGGCATCTCAAAAATAATTGATACTTGTCCTCCCAAGTATTGAAGATCTTTTTGCACTCCTCTTTTGGCAATAGCTAATTCAATTACATCTCCCACATATTTATCCGGACATAAGATTGTGGATTTAATTATTGGCTCTCGAATCTCTTCAATTTCATTTACAGTTGGCAATTCTGCAGGTGAACTAATAAATGATTCTTCTCCATTAGTTCTAAGAATCTCATAAGCAACACTGGGTGCAGTAGTAATTAAATCTAAATTATATTCACGCTCTAATCTTTCTTTGACTACTTCCATATGTAGAGTTCCCAGAAAGCCGCATCTAAAACCGCTGCCTAAAATTTCTGAATTCTCAGGCTCAAAAACCAAAGATGCATCATTTAAATTTAATTTTTGCAGGGCTTCACGAAAGGTTTGATAATCATTTGATTCTATTGGAAAAAATGAAGCAAAAACTTGAGGTTTTACTTCTTCAAAACCTTCAAGTTGCTCTGTATCAGCATGTTTTGCTGAAATTAAAGTGTCGCCTACAGGAACTGATTTTAGATCTTTTACATTTGCTACTAAATATCCAACTTCACCTTGAGACAATTTGTCACAAGCCACTTTTTTTGGTGTAAATTTGCCGATAGATTCAGCCGTAAATGTTTGTCCTGTCGATTTAACAATAAATTTTTCTCCCTTATTTAGTTCTCCACTAAAAATTCTTATTAAAGATATAACTCCAAGAAAATTGTCATACCAGGAATCAATTATTAAAGCTTGTAAGTTTTTTTCATTTGAATTCTTTGGTGGTGGTATTTTATGAGCAATCTGTCTCATAAGATCGTCCAGCCCTGTTCCATCTTTAGCGCTTACAGATAAAGCATCAGATGCATCAATGCCTATGATTTCTTCTATTTCTTTCTTAACACGTTCAGGTTCTGCTTGAGGTAAGTCGATCTTATTGATGACAGGTATGACTTCAAGACCAAGATCAATTGCTTTGTAACAAGTAGAAAGTGTTTGAGCTTCTACTCCTTGAGAACCATCTACAACTAACAAAGCTCCTTCACATGCAGCAAGTGATCTAGAAACTTCATATGAAAAATCAACGTGGCCTGGTGTATCTATTAAATTGAATAAATATTCCTTATCGTCAGTGTAATTTAGAGCAACTGATTGTGCTTTTATTGTAATTCCTCTTTCTCTCTCTAGTTCAAGCGTATCAAGAACTTGAGATTTCATTTCTCGTTTAGTTAAGCCTCCACAAAATTCAATTATTCGATCAGATAAAGTGGATTTCCCATGATCAATATGGGCAATGATTGAAAAATTTTTTATTTTATTCAATTTCTACAGGCTCAAATATATTGGTTCCTTCTCGGGTACCAATTATAAGAATTATGTCGCCTGTATCAAACGATTTAAGTGAACTCTCGAAATCTTGGATAGAATTTATATCAAATGAAGTATTGCCAGATTTTATTCTTGTAATTATATCTCCTCTGAAAATTATTCGATATGCTGGGGAACTTGGCATAACTTGAAGCACTCTAACACCTTTATCTTGACTGTTAGATTGTGTTTCTTCATCAGATAATTCTCCAAGCTTTAAGCCCAATGGATAACTTGGATCTTTTGTCTCATTAGTTGGCTGTTCTTCAACTTCTCTTGATGGCAACTCTCCAATTTTTATTACTTGGGTTACATATTTACCATCCCTGAAAAGTTTTACTTTCACCATTGTTCCTGGTTTAGTTCGTCCGACAGTGTGTTGCAGATCTTTAAAATAAACTATTTCTTTGTTATTGAGAGACACGATTACATCTCCAGGCTTTATTCCACCTTTTTCTGCAGCCTGGTCTTTAACAACAGTCCTCACTAATGCTCCAATTGGCTTATCCATTCCAAGGGCTTCAGCTAAGTCACTTGAAACTTCTCCTCCCTGTACACCTAAATAGCCTCTTGATACTTTTCCTGATTCTTTTAATTGTTCAACAACTTCCATAGCAACATTTATTGGAATTGCAAAAGCTAGCCCTTCGTTGCCTCCAGATCTTGAATATATTTGAGAATTAATGCCGATAACTTCGCCATCTAAATTGAATAGAGGTCCGCCTGAATTGCCTCTATTAACTGCTGCATCTGTTTGAATATATGGAACATAATCGCCAATGCCTTGTCCAGTAGAAGTTCCTCTTCCGGTGGCGCTAATAATTCCAAAAGTTACTGAAAAATCAAAATTATAAGGTGAGCCAATAGCAATAACTCCATCGCCCTGTTCCATTTCATCAGAATT
>CAYFES010000073.1:0-3080 GCA_964342225.1 uncultured Gammaproteobacteria bacterium | reverse complement strand
TTGTAACGTCTATTCCATCTGTATCTGTAACATCATTAACTGTAAAAGATCTAATGTAATCAAATGGAAATTGTCTGTTGTATAGATTAAATTTACTATCACCTTGAGATGAAACAATAATAAAACCCTCTTTATCTGTTGTTTTATAGATGGTTACTCCTTCAGGGTCACCTCCGATATTTCCTGATCTTGAATCAATTACCTTAATGAATTTAAGTGTATTGGCATCATAGGCGTTAAGAATACCTCTCATACCTTCTCGTGAAATAATGATATGTTCATTTTCATCATCAATTACACATCCTTCAGCCTCATTACCAAAAAGAGGCACATTAGTTTCTTCGGCTGTTATATCAATGGTGCCTATTATTTCTTGTGCCCTTAAATCCCAATATTGGATTGTTTTACCCTCTTCTTCCGTTAGTATCGCTCGCAGATTACCTCCTACTAAACCCATACATATACCATAGATATTCATGCCAGCTTCAAGATGCGCATGATCTAAATCTTCAGTAAATGAATCTAAAGGTAAATTTTGAAAGTACTCAAACAAATCATCAGTAGGAAATTTCCAATAATCTAATGTGCTTGCTGTTCTGTTGGATGTAACAACATGTAATACACCATCCTTTTCTCGAAGATCTATGTTATTAATTCTTCCAAGATTTGCATAACTTAAAGCATTACCTTCTATATCGTAGACATAAATACCAGAGTTCTTATCAGTACCAAAGATCAAGGATTTTTTTGGATCTTTAGAATTAAACCAAATAGCAGGGTCATCAGCAGAATCGCCTTTAGTAATAACTGGATCAGTCTCAGCTGAATAATCAATTTCAGCTGTATAGAGAATGGCTGAGAAAAAAAGAGCAAGCACGAAGCCCGCTCTTTTTAAAATATTGTTAGAAGGTGTATCTAATACCGAATGACATTGAATATCCATATTCATCATATTGTGACAGTCTATCGGAAGTATTCCAATAGTAAAATTCAGGTCTATTGGCTAAATTCTTGCCTTCAAATTTAAAAGTTAAGTTATCGCTGTATTTATATCTAGCAGTTAGATCATAAGAAAGATAATCGTCGGCAAATCTCATAAAACCGTAACCAAAATCACCATCAAGGACATCATCACCTTCATCACCAAGATAATCTAAATAGCTTGAACGATAATTAGCTGCAAATCTTGCATCAAATTTCCCCTTATCGTAACCAAATGAAAAATTAGCATTTTCTTCAGATAGCTTTCTGAATGGAATAGTAAAGGTATTAATTCCAGTATCAAATTCGCTTTCACCATCACTTATAGTTGCGTTAAATGCCATAAAGAAACCTTCAATAGGCAAGTATTTATCTAATTCAGAGAAGAGATTAAGTTCAAATCCAGTTATTGATGATGCTCCTGCATTGGCATAAGTTTCAAGTTCAGAAAAGAGCAAACCTCCAACTGTTTGATTTGCCAAGACACGTGGATAAATTGTATTAGCAATATCTTTATGAAACATGCCTAGTGTTAAAACAAAGTCATCTTCATAGTATTCAACACTTAGATCAAAATTATCTGCTTCATAAGGTTTAAGATCTGGATTACCCATTTCGCCAGAAAATTCACCTGCAACACCCTCTTCTATCTCTGCTATTGGTGCAGTTTCACCAAAACCAGGTCTTGATAAGGAGCTGTAATATGAAGCTCTCATTTGAAGATTCTCAGTCATATTATATTTAACGTTAATACTTGGAGCTAAGTAACTATAGTCTCTAGAAAATTCTAATAGATCATCAGCATCTCCATCGTTGTACCCCATAGTATGAAAGGTTGTATTTTCATTACGTACACCCGCAACAACAATTGTGTTACCAAAATCAATGGTACTCATAATGTATAACGCATCAATTTCTTCCTTAGTTGTCCAAAAGTCAGCAAGATCAGTGCTTAGTGGTCTAAATTGATCTTGAAGTCCAAATACAACATTTGGATCCGCAAAAAATGTGAGATTAACGGGAAAATACCAATATTGACTAGGAGTGTATGGCGAATAGTTAATTAATCCCTCAGCCACATCACCACTAGCATCGTAATTTCCTTCATTATTAGATTTAGTTCTCGTACTACTTTTATAACCAAATTCAATTGTCATTGGATTATCACCAAAACTTATCTCACTGGTTTCAAAATCAATTTTAAATGCGTCTTCTTCATCTTGAATTAGGCCATAATCAATTTCAAATTCATCCCATTCATAGGATTCAGGATTTCGTAGATTAGCAGCCGCAGGGGCTAAATCTAACCTTAAAAACTTAGGATTTGACCAATTAAAGGTTCCACATGCATCTGTACCTTCTCTTATACGACACTCAGCACGAAATTTTGCATCAACATTATTATTGTCAGCTTCTTCTGCAAAAGAATTACTTAGTTGCATACGTACATCAAATCCTGCAATAACCGTATCCATACCTATTACTTGCGTTTCAATTGTTCTGGTCTCAATTCTCTTTTTTGATTCTTTATCAGCTGTAATTCTTTGGTAGGCTGCAGATACTGATGTTATGGATGGCTCAAGTACATCTCGAGCTCTATATTCATCTTTATGTCTTATTTCATCATCTGTGTACTCATTAAATAAGTAATTAAAAAATATTGCTGTATCACCATTAACTATTAGATCCATATCTAATGTATATCCTTCTCTTTCTCTGGTTAGATCGTAATATCTCATTTCCCAGTCTCTGCCTAGATACTTGTTACCATTATCATCAATTTTCCAGGGCTCATAACCGACTTCATTGTTATTAGAGATAATATGTTTGCTTTGATATGTGTAGCCAAAAATTGCACCAAAGTTATCGTTTAGTTTATCTCCATAGGTAAAGGAATACTTGGGACTATCTGCATCATCAACGAATTCGTTATATTGGACGTCATACCTGAGTTTGACTAATCTTTTATCTAAATCTGTAGCACGTTTAGTTTTAAATTCAATTCGACCACCTATACCTTCTAAATCTTGTGAAGGCACAAGAGTTTTATATACTTCAATTGAATCTAATAGTTCAGTTGGCAGACCATCTAATAGAAC
>CAYFES010000072.1:0-3088 GCA_964342225.1 uncultured Gammaproteobacteria bacterium | reverse complement strand
AGAAAAACCAGAAGGCGCCACCTGGGCAAAAAAACCAATTACTGTAACTACAACTAGATATCAGTATGATGGCAGAGGTATTGTAGAACCTTCTTATCGACATATATTTATAGTGCCGGCAGAAGGTGGTTCAGCAAGACAACTAACTACAGGAAATTTTAATCATTATGGTCCGCTTTCTTGGAGTCCTGATAGTGAAAGCATTTTCTTTTCAGCTTATCGATCAGATGATTGGGAACTCGTTAGTAGTGAGGCTGATATTTATAGAGTTAAAGTAACTGATGAGAGAATTGATCAAATTACTAATCAATCAGGTCAAGAAAATTCTCCTGTCGTTTCGCCTAATGGTAAGTTGATTGCATTTAATTTAAGAGAGCGTCGTCCTCTTGCATATACACCAAATAGAATTGCTGTGATGGATTCAGAAGGTAAAAATATGCGAGTTATTTCAGGTAATCTTGATGGAGATGCAGAAAATATAGTCTGGGCAGAAGACAATCAATCTATTTATTTTACTTTTGATGAAAGAGGTATAAGAAAGGTAGGAAAAGTTACATTAACCGGTAAATTAAGCGAAGCTGCAACAAGCGTTGGAGGCACAACAATCGGACGACCATATATTTCTGGTGGATTTCATGTTGCCAAAAATACTATTGCTTTTACTTATGGTCAATCTGACCGTCCTGCAGATTTAGCTATTATGCAGAATGGAAAATTTAAGGTTTTGACAGGGCTTAATGAAGATCTTCTTGCTCATCGAAAGCTTGGTGAGGTAAATGAAATAGTTTACAAATCTTCTTTTGATGATCAGGAAATTCAAGGATGGTATATTACTCCTCCTGATTATGATCCAACAAAACAATATCCTTTAATTCTTGAAATACATGGTGGACCTCATCTAGCTTATGGACCTCATTTTTCTGCAGAACTCCAAATAATGGCAGCAGCTGGGTATATTGTTTTTTATGACAACTATAGAGGTAGTGAATCTTATGGAGAAGATTTTGCTCTACTTCTGCAATATAAGTATGCCAGCTCAGAAGATTTTGCTGATCATATGTCAGGTATTGATGCTTTAATTGATAAAGGTATTGTGGATGAAAATAATCTCTTTATAGCTGGTGGTAGTGCTGGTGGTATTGGCACTGCTTATGCTGTTGGTTTAACTGATCGTTTTAATGCAGCAGTTGCATCTAAGCCAGTCATCAATTGGTTAAGTAAGCCTTTGACTGCAGATTCTATGGTTGGACAAATATATCATCAGTTTCCAGGGCCACCTTGGGAACATGTTGAACATTATTGGAAGCGTTCACCCTTATCATTAGTTGGAAATGTCACTACTCCGACCATGCTGATAACAGGTGAAGAAGATAGACGTACACCAATGTCAGAAACCGAACAATTTTATCAAGCTCTAAGACTAAGAGGTATTGATAGTGCCATGATTCGAATACCTGATACAGCTCATGGAATTGCAAGTAGACCATCAAACTTAATCACAAAAGTTGATCATATATTGGCTTGGTTTGAGAGATATAAAGAAAATTAATGATCAAATAATTAAGTAATCATAAATTACTTATGATTACAGAGGCGGCCCTTTGTCCATCGTTCCACGCACCGTCGACGTATCCACTGCGATTAGAGAGAGCTTCGCCTGCGAGCAAGATGCGACCGGCAATTGGATGCTGCAGTATTTTTTTCTCATTGCCGAGTGTATCCAATGAACTATGTGAGTAAGCACCAAGTGCATACGGGTCATTCCCCCAGTCGGTGGTACTATAATCGATAGGATCGGGGGCGTCGGAGCCCAAGATAGATCTGACGTTAACGTGAAGTGCAGTCGCCAGTTCGTCGATCGACAATGAGTCCGCTGCAATCTGCTTATCCCCAGCACTCAAGGCCATAACCATAGGCTGGCCTTTAATCGCTGCCACGTTGACCATGAAATTGAAATAAGGCGAGTCATGCAGTGCCACCAAGTGGTGTTCCTTAGACCAATTCATATTGGGGTAAACGAGACAGGTTTTCTTTTCATTGCCAAATCCGAGGCGGTCTATCGCAGCTCTGTGTTCGACGGGTAATCCCGGATCAAATTGGATTGTCCCAGCCTTAAGTAAACCAAGAGGAACTGTCACGATCACAGCGTCGGCGTCGATGCGGCGGCGAGTGGTTTGAACGGTAACCCCATTTTCTGTTCGAATGACAGCCTGAGCCGCTTCTCTTAAGCTGGGCTTAACCTTCTTAGCGAGCGAAGTCACAAACGCTTGCATCCCGCCGTCGACCATAACATCGTCTGTCGGAAATGGATCGTAACCGTCGTCCCCGATTAAATCATGCTCGAGTAAGAGCGGCGCGATTGAATTCAGATCTAGGTTGGTCGCTTCGTTAACGATTATGAGTTCTCTAGCGTAAGCTGCCTGTGCGCCATATTTCTTAAGTAATGGGTCTAGTATGGATGCCATAGAAGGAAGTGTCTTACGCAACCCAAAAAACTCGCGGATACGGAGCTTGATGTAAGGGAATATGAGTCGTCTCTCAACTGCTTTCATAAATTCCGTGCCTTCGACGGGTACGTTTACGCCCTTGTATTGAACCAGCGCACGATTGAAATCAGTTGGATAGAGCTTTAACCCCATCGAATCGGCCGTCGTACGGAGATAATTTACTTGGGAGTCCGCGAGCCATGATGCGCCGGCATCAAAAGGGACGGAGCCTACTAATCTCGTACTGGCGCGCCCGCCCATGCGATCCCGCGCTTCAATTAAGATCACCTTGAATCCAGCGGCCATTAGATTCTCGCTGGCTGCAATACCCGAAGCCCCAGCACCAATTACTACTACAGTCGAATGATGTTGAATCCTGTCATGCATTTAAATTACTACTTGTTAATTTTTTTATCTGCGATACCCCCAGAAGTACCCCCACATTTCCTAACCTAGATGTTACTTTTGTGCGGGGAACAGTGTAACGGACTGTTCTGGTTCCCAGCGAGGATATTTTTTCATGACGCTGGCGAACAGTGGGCTCTCTAGCCAAGACGTCAGCCAAACCTGCACGTTGGGGTAAGGCGCTTGCGCCCACCAGT
>CAYFES010000071.1:0-3163 GCA_964342225.1 uncultured Gammaproteobacteria bacterium | reverse complement strand
CTCTTTAATTCTTTTTTCATCATCAAGTTTTGTTTCATTAAGAATCTCAAAGATTAATTCAGTTGCTTCTACCGTATTGTTTGGTAAAAATTTTGAAGATAAGGAAATTTTGCCTTTTATTTCATGATCTTTGTCATAATAAAAGTGATTTGATGTATTTATTCCTCCGGTAATACGAGAAATCTCTTCTTGTAATTGGAAGTAATCTCTTTTTTTAACCCCAACCTTTCCAAATAGTGCAGTGAGAGCCATAAGATGACCTAATTCTTCGTTAGAAGATATATTTAGATCTTTTGTAACTGCATTATAGGTTAGGCCATTTGTATGTTGTTCGTAAAAAGTAGGGCTATATCCAAAAGTTTTAAGCTTTTTAGTTTTAGGATAGTCTGCGCTTTTTGGCACATCACTCAATTCTAGTTTTGGAAGTACATCTTTATCTGGAATTGCATTTTGTCTCTCTGCAAGAATTTTAGAATCATTAACTAAATCTAATTTTTCTTTGCTGCTCATAGAAGATTTCATGCTATCCAATATTTTCTTCAGTTCAGCCTCCTTTTTATTTATTAATTCCAAGTCTGGAACCATTTCAAGATTTACTCTATGTTTGTTAGAAACAAATAAGCTATCGACTAACTTATTGAGATAGCCTTTATCTTTAACTCTTTCTTTCAGTCTACTTAAAGCTTCATCTACGCTAGCCAGAACTAGAGGGTCAGATTTGTATAAAGATCCTGGTGCCATTGAGAGCAGAATTTGTAAACCATAAGGCAAAGATCCTGATGAAATTTCTCTTTTGCCTAATTCAAGCTGATATAAAGCAGCATCTATCTGTGCTTCAGAAAAGCCATTCTCAACGATATCTTTAAAAGTCTTATCTATTAACTCATTAAATTTTGATTGTGATTCAGCTTCTGTTCCTTCAATTCCACATATAAAAACTAAATGTCTCATGCTGTCTTCAAGACCTAATATTTGTGCTGGAGATTTTCCAAGCTCATTAGATTCCAATACTTTATAGAGAGGAGAGGCTGAATTACTTAAAAGCAGAAGAGATATTAAATGAGCTTCTAATAATTGATCTATGTCAAAACTTTCACCCAACGTCCATGCACAGTAATTTTGATATCCAGTTTGTTCTTTAGATACTGGATTAAAAAATTCATTTGTATCAGCTGGCTTTGAAAAACTTTTTTGTTCTGCAACAACTTCTATTTTATTTTCTTCAATTTTATTGAATTTCTTGGATAGCTTCTCATCAATAAATTTTTGTATTTCTTTAGCATCTAAATCTCCCCAGGTGAAATATGTTGCATTTGATGGGTGATAAAATTTTTCATGGAAACCTTTTAGATAATCATGAGTTAAATTTGTAATATCTTTAGGTTCACCACCACTATTATTTCTATATGTGAGATCTGGAAATAAGCCCTTTGTTATAGCTTGCCATGTTGTATTTGAAATATTGCTCATTGATCCCTTCATTTCATTAAATACAACACCTTTGTACTCGAGATCAGTACTACTTTTATCAAATTTAGCAAATTCTAATCTATGTCCTTCTTGCTTAAAATCTTCTTCTTCAAGCAAAGGAAAATAAACAGCGTCTAAATAGACATCTAGTAGATTGAAAAAGTCTTTTTTACTTTGAGTTGCAAATGGATATGCTGTCCAATCACTAGCAGTAAAGGCATTCATGAATGTACTCATAGATCTTCTAAGCATCATGAAGAAAGGATCTCTTACTTTAAATTTTTCTGAACCACACAAAGTTGTATGTTCAAGTATATGAGCCACACCTGAAGAATCTTCTGGTATTGTTCTGAACATCACCATAAAAACTAATTCTTTAGAATCATTCTTAAGATGAATATGCTCAGAACTATATTCATCAAGTGAATATCTTTGAGCTTCAAAGCCTAAAGAGGTATTTTGTTTTTTTTCTATAAGTTTGCTATTCATAATGCTTGAGTTTTAGGGAACTAATATTATATATTTTAAGTCAGAAAAGAAAGGAAGTATGTTTAGAAAAATTTTAGCTCTATTAACTTTAACTGTAGTAGTCAGTTGTAGCACTAATCCTGTTAGCGTGGAAAAGTTAAGTACATTTAATCTATCTGATTACAGTACTTTTCATGTGAAAGTAGTTGGTGAGGAAGATGCTAAAGTTAGTCCATTCACTAAATCTGGATTAAAAAGAGAATTCACTGAACAATTAACAGGCCTTGGCTTATCTACGGATAGTGGTTCACCTGATTTCACTGTAAAAATATCTATTGATGTTAGTGACGGGTATAAAAGTTCGAGAAGCAGATTTAGAAGAGCTACACCTTATTACAGAGGTGGTTATGCTTATGACCCTTTCTTTGATGATTATTATCATCAAGAACAATCCTATTTAAGAGTTACTCTTTATTCTGCTAGCAATGAAGAACCTCTTTGGACAGGACTAAGACCAACTAAATATGTCGATACAGAGCTTAAGCTTTCTGAAGCAGAGATTGCTAAATATGTTGAAAGTCTTGTTAGTGAAATTGTAAATTCTTAAGGTACAAGCCAGTAAGACTTAATTTTCCCTTTTTTGTCCCATTCAAACTTACATCTACGATGTCCAGATCTCTGTAAATAGAGAAATTCAAGTGAGGAAAAAGTAAAGATAATGGTAGAGAAATTTTTGTAGCCATCTTCAAGATTTACATCTTTAATATGAAAATCATAAGACTCAGGATTGTCTGTTGCATAACTAGATCCATCTTTAACTGAATAACATTTCTTTGATATAGCTTGGGATTCTTTCCAGGCTTTATCTGATTCTTTATTTTTATAGTTAACTTTTGATGTGCCCACCATGCGAATTTGCGTTTTACTCTGAGGATCATATCCAAGCACACTAGTAATGGGATTGTCTTTGATTGCCTGAACTTTTTTTGATCTGTAGTCTGAATTAAACCTTAAAAATCTTTGAGAAGCATTAAAATCTCTAAGTACCATAACCCTAGAATAGATTTCTTTCTTATGTATTGTGCTCATTGTTAAAGTGTGAAACATAGAAGATCTATTCTTTATTCCATCGCGAATAAGCTCAAATGCTTTTTGCATTATTTTTGCCTTATTATCGTAATTCATAAAATGAGTCTAATTCATGTTTCACCACTTCTAAAAGTTT
>CAYFES010000070.1:0-3379 GCA_964342225.1 uncultured Gammaproteobacteria bacterium | reverse complement strand
GCTTCTTGTTTTTCTAGGATTTCTTTTTCTTTTCTCTTTTGTTTCTGTGCAAGTTTATTTTCTTCTATCTTTTGGATATCTTCATCCGACATTTTCGACCTTTTTAATAACATTATTACTGTGTCACTTGGTTTTGCACCCACTGAAACCCAGTGTTCATACCTTTCTGTATCAAATCTGATCTTTTCTTCAGTGTCTTTGGCAATTGGATTATAAAAACCAATTCTTTCGATGAATCTACCGTCCCTTTTGTTCCTTCTATCGGAAACACATATGTGATAGAAAGGACGTTTTTTTGCCCCTGCTCTTGAAAGTCTAATTACAACCATTTTTACTGTATAATATTTGAAAATGGCATTTTACACTGTTTCTTTGAAAGATTCACAACTTATTTCTTATTTTCTTGATTAATTTTTATATTTATTTAAATGGATAGTTTCGGTTTCGTACTAATAATTGTTTTAATTCTTTTAATATTGGTTTCTGCTTTCTTTTCTGGTTCAGAAACTTCTATCATGGCGATAAACCAAATAAAGCTAGATAATGCATCTGAAAAAGGCCAAAAATCAGCAAAAAGAGTAAATTCTTTGAGAAAAAGAGTCGATGAAGTATTGGGAGTTATATTAATTGGAAATAATTTAGTAAATATCTCCGCTTCAGCATTATTAACATATTTTGTAATAAAAGAGTTTGGAGATCAGTATGTATGGGCTGGAACTTTAATACTTACAATTCTAATAATAGTTTTTGCTGAGATTGCACCGAAGAATTTTGCTGCAAAAAAACCTGAAGCAATAGCATATCCAGCAAGCATTATTCTTGAATTCCTAACTAATAGCTTCGGATGGTTATCAAGAATACTTAATTTCTTCAGTTCTAAGGTTACTGGAGTAAAAAATGAAGAAAATTATTTTGCACAAAATCTTAATAGAGATGAACTTAAGTCTGTTCTAACAAAAGAGACAGAAGAAGTTGATAAAGAAGAAATGGAAGCAATGAAATCATTGCTAGAATTAAAAGAACTAACAGTGCAAGACATACTTATTCCTATGAGTGAAGTTATTAGTTTAAATTTGGAAGAAATTGAATCCTTCGATAATGATGAAAGAGACAGATTTTATCCAGTCTATGAAAAAGAAAATTCAGAAGTATTGGGTTTTATACATTCGAAAGAAATCGAACAGCTTGAAGAATTTAAAATGGATTCTGATGATTTTCTTATCGAACCTTACTATGTGCCTGAGAGCACTCAATTATTTTCTCAATTAAAGAATTTTCAAAAAAATGGTACAGAAGTTGCCTTAGTGGTCGATGAATATGGCGAAAAAACTGGTCTTGTAACTCTAGAGGATCTTATAGAGCAGATTGTAGGGAGGTTGAATGAGGAAGAAGATGATCTTGGCATTATAACTAATGATGATGGCTCTGTTCTCGCAGATGGGTCTGTCATTGTTAGAGATTTAAATAAACATATGTCATGGGATTTACCTGAAGATGGTGCAAAAACTATGAGTGGTTTGATAATTAATCATCTAAATGAGATTCCAAGCAGCAATATATGTCTATTTGTTTCTGATTATAAAATTGAAACTCTAAAGATCGAAGGCAACTTGATAAGACAGATTAAAGTTTCAAAAGAAAATTAATAGATTCGCAACATAAGCCCAATAAAGATTGTAATTATAAGGCTTGAAATGATTAATTTCTTTGGTGAATCCATCCACTTCCTATTCTTACCAAAAAATAAATTTAACTCAATTGAGACAACAACTAATAAACTTATCCATAGAGACAAAGAATACCAACCTGAACCAATGGAACCATCAGAACTAATCAAGGGATTGTCTGCTATTTTTGTTTGAGCAGCATGTAGTATTAAACCAACTAACGGCAAAGAAAGGAGCCCATTAGTTCTCAGAGCTAAATCATATCTCTGTTCACACTTTTTAGCATCTTGTGTGTTAGCTATAATTTTCTTTTGCTTCGGCCAAATCACTAGCCAAGTATTAGCTACCATAATAGTTATAATTGCTGCTGCTAATGATGTGCCAATATTATATGCATTAGGCAGATTTGATAAAAAACTCATTAGATATAGACCTATCAGAAAAGCTAATAAGGCAGACCAACGCATATACCACATTACATCCGGTTGAATATATGTAAAATACTTTCTCTTTGCCTCATCATTGGAGTTCATTAAAAACTGTTGTGAAATAAAATTTGAGTAAAATGTAAGGCCCAACCAAATAATTATTGATATTGCGAAGAAGAATATTAACAATTCATTATGCAACTCTAGTCCTGTATTCATAATTAGATCTTTAATATTACCTTTCCTAAAATTCTATCTAAAGGATAAGTGCTACTAGTTAAATCTGATGGATATTCCTTGTTATCAGATTTAACTTCTATAACCTTTGAAGAGATATAAGAGATTCTTTTAAGAACCTCACCATACGCATTGGTTTTTAGAATAATTACATCGTTTACTTTCAATTTTTTTGTTTTAATACTCAAAACATAATCATTGGCTTTAAAAGATGGGAGCATGCTTATGCCTTTTACTTTATGAAAACCAAGCATTCTTATTAAGCAGGAATTACGATATCTAAATTCGGTAGATTCAAAGAAGAAACTATTCTTGTTTTAACATCTTTGCTTTTCCAAAACATTTCAGCAAATTCATTGACTTGATTTAAAAGCTCAATGCCATTATCGCGAGATAATTCCTGTTTGCATTTTGATGCAGACATCATGATTGAATGAGCTAATTCATGAACACCTGGAAATTTTTCGATCTGAGCCTCTTTAAAGTAGTCGCCCCAAATAGTAGTAACTTCTTCTTTTACTTTATGTGCGTGCTCTTCTTTTTGTTCAACAAGCCTTGATAATTTTGCTAAATCACTTTTACTTGTTAGTTTCTCTGGCATTTCCTCAATTAAATCGATAAGCCTTATAACACTTAAGGCTGCGTATTGTGCGATATAAGGATCATATACTTTACAAGGTATATCGCAATGAGCTTTAGCTAAACTAAATCTAATCATTTTATTTCCTCCATAATTATTATTTTATTGGTTATGTAAGCAGATATTGCTAGCAAAACAAATATTAAAAAAATAGTTTCATTACTATGATGATGTAAAAACGTTCCTGTGTGAGCATCTAGTACAGATGACATAAAAATAAGAAAGATAATTAGGTAATTTTTTTTCATAACTTAAGTCTAAATTAAAGTTAAAAAAAAGGGGAGTCTAGACTCCCCTTTAATCAAATTTTTAAAATTTACATCATTCCACCCATATCAGGCATTCCTCCTGGAGGCATTCCTCCTGGTGCTGGGTCTTTAGATGGGATTTCAGATACCATACATTCA
>CAYFES010000069.1:0-3389 GCA_964342225.1 uncultured Gammaproteobacteria bacterium | reverse complement strand
TGCCTTTATGGGCTCTAATGGTATTTAAAACAGGATGTTTCCGATTTGGATTGTAGTGTGAACTAATTCTGGCAAATTCTATTGGCGTTCTTAAAAAAGCTTTTCTGACATTGGTGCTGTCTGTAGTGTAATAATCTTTTCTGCCTCTTTGACTAAATCTAATAACAGAGATTTTTTCTCCCCTATTTACAAATTCTGCGGCCAATATATCTCCAGTAGCTATTAATTTTCCATTAGAATCAGAGTAAATGTCTTCATACAGTATTCTGACTTTATCACCGTTTCTTATGTCATATGCATAATCTATATCCCAACCAAATATATAAATTAAATCGCCAAGCACAGAATCAGGAACATTAGATTTTTTCCCTGAAGCATACAAAGAATCAGTAATAATAAATTCTCTGTACTGTACTATCTTTTCTAAATCATCTCTTTTTCTTGAGAACTTATATGCACCATTTTCTACTGTTAGAACATCAATGAAATAATCATCATTACTAAAACGTTTCATTTCCAACTGTTCTCCATCAACTCTGATATATATTCGATCATTAACTCTGAAACGTATAAATTCTCTAAGTCTTTTATCCAAAGCCATTTTATTTATGAGTGCAGAACTGACCCCATAATTTATTAGAGTTGAATAAAAGGTATCGCCAGATTTAACGATTATTTTCGTTTCTTCAGGTATAGAAAGATCATAATCAGCAGATTCTAAAGAAATTTCTTCGACTGTAAGCTCTAATTCATTCTCGAAGTCTCTAGTTTCTGCATCTGTTGCAATAAGAAGAATAAAAATAGCAGGAACTATTAAGATAGTAAGAATTAATTTTAAATGCGAGCCTGTGTACATGTTCTGATATTATATTAAAAAGCTTATGAATGACTTTAAAAAACAATTAGAAATTATAAAACAAGGTATTGATGAAATCATAGGTGAAGATGATTTAATTGAAAAACTTAAATCTGGTAAAAAATTAACAATCAAAGTTGGTTTTGACCCAACAGCGCCTGATTTACACGTTGGCCATACTGTAATTTTAAGAAAAATGAGACAGTTTCAAGACCTTGGCCATAAGGTAATTTTCTTAATAGGTGATTTTACTGGCAAAATTGGAGATCCAAGCGGAAAAAATAAGACAAGACCACCTCTAACTAATAATGAAATCAAAGCTAATGCTAAAACTTATGAAGATCAAGTTCTAAAAGTTCTTGATCCAGACAAAACTACAATTGATTTTAATTCTCGTTGGGGAGATAAGATGTCTGCTGCAGATATGATTAAGCTTGCCGCTCAATCAACAGTTGCACGTATGATTGAAAGAGATGATTTCTCAAAAAGATATAAAAACAATCAACCAATATCTATTCATGAATTTCTTTACCCCTTGATGCAAGGCTATGACTCAGTTGAATTGGAAGTTGATGTTGAGCTTGGCGGTACAGATCAAAAATTTAATCTTCTAGTAGGCAGAGATTTACAAAAGAATGTAGGCCAATCACCGCAGACAATAATTACGTTACCTCTATTGGAAGGCTTAGATGGAGTAAAGAAAATGTCTAAGACAGAAGAAAATTATATAGGCATAACCGAAAAGGCTGATGATATTTTTGGCAAAACAATGTCCATTCCAGATGAAATAATGATGAAATGGTTTGATCTCTTAAGTTTAAGACCTTTAGAGGAAATAAAAAAAGTTGATGAGGGTATAAAGGGAGGGGCTAACCCTCGTGATGCAAAGATTGATTTAGCTATGGAGCTAACAACTAGATTTACTTCTGAAAAAGAAGCAGAGAAAGCAAAAGATAATTTCTTTAAAAAATTCTCAAGCAATGAACTGCCTAGTGACATTGAAGAAAAAGAAATTAACTATACTGATATGCCTGCATTACCAAATTTATTAAAAGATTTAGGTATGGTTGGTAGTACTTCGGAAGCGATAAGACTAATAGAACAGGGCGCAGTAAAAATAGATCAAGAAAAGGTGGCTTCAAAGGATCAAGAAGTCAGCTTTGAAACAAAAAAATTAATACAGATAGGAAAGAAAAAGTTTCTTTACGTATCTTCAAAATAAAAAAGGAGTTTTGATATGACGGATGATAAAAAATTTGACCTTATTCTTTTTGGTGCTTCTGGTTTCACAGGAAAATTAGTAGCAGAATATTTAGTTGGTTCTTATAGTGACCTTAATTGGGCTATGGCAGGCAGAAATGAAGATAAATTAATGTCTGTTAATGATGATCTAGGTGCTGATATTCCAATTGTCGTGCTTGATTCAAGTAAACCAGATGATATTGATAACGCTTTAAGTCAAACCAGATTGGTTTTAACTACAGTTGGTCCATATCAGCTCTATGGCAATGAAATTTTAGGCAAATGTGCACAAATGGGAGTGCATTATGTAGATCTTTCTGGAGAGCCTGGTTGGATGCATGCAATGCAAAAACATCTAGACGAAGCAAAGCAAAGTGGAGCAAGAATTGTGCATAGTTGTGGTTTTGATTCTGTACCTTCAGACATGGGTGTTTACTATTTACAGAATTTAGCCAAAGAAAAATTTGGCAAACCTATTCAGCAAGTAAAATGCCGTGTTCGATCTATGAAAGGTGAGTTCTCTGGAGGTACTGCAGCTTCTTTTCGAGCTACCATGGGAGCATTAAGTGAGAATCCAGACTTATTTAATGTTTTGATCAATCCATTTGCACTATGCGAAGGTTTTAATGGACCAGAACAGCCAGTTGATAACAAAGTTTATTACGATGAAGTGCTAGAAGAGTGGGTAGCACCTTTTGTTATGGCAGCAATTAATACTAAGAATGTTCACCGATCAAATATGATGCTAGACCATCCTTATGGCGAAGATTTTATTTATGATGAAATGATGGTTGGTGGTTCTGGTGATGAAGGTAAAGCCATCGCTGAGGCTATTGCTTCTCATAATCCAATGGCAGGAGATAATGTGCCAAAACCAGGTGAAGGTCCATCAAAGGAAGTTAGAGATTCTGGTAGTTATGACATGCTATTTGCTGGAGTGGAAGATGGCGCAGTAAAAATAAAAGTATCAGTCAAAGGTGAGGGAGACCCTGGGTATGCCTCAACATCAAAAATGATAGCTGAAAGCGCTCTTTGTTTGCTATTTGATTGTTCTGATCTGCCTGGTGGTATATACACAACAGCACCAGCAATGGGAGATAAGTTAATAGAACGTCTAGAGAAAAATAGTGTGATGTTCTTTAAAGAAGAATCTTAGTTGCGGTTGAAAAAAACACTAAAAATTTTTAGTATTGAACGATGATGAAAAATTTAATTTCTACTATTCTGAGTGTTGTTTTAGTGTTTAGCTGCTCAAGTGCACAAGTAGTTAATGTGCCTAAAACTCCATCCT
>CAYFES010000068.1:1605-3466 GCA_964342225.1 uncultured Gammaproteobacteria bacterium | reverse complement strand
GTGGACGAACCTCTGGTGGTCCGGTTGTAACGCCAGTTGCATTGCCGGGTAGCTATGTTCGGAAAGGATAACCGCTGAAAGCATATAAGCGGGAAGCCTCTCCTGAGATGAGATCTCCCTTGAGAGCCGTTGAAGACTACAACGTTGATAGGCTAGATGTGTAAGTTCCGTAAGGAATTCAGCTTACTAGTACTAATTGCTCGATCGGCTTGAATAAACCTCAAAGTAAATTCTTACAGTTTCGCAAAACACAGTTGCCCGATAACAATAGTCCACTGGTACCACCTAATTCCATCTCGAACTTAGAAGTGAAACGGTGTGACGCCGATGGTAGTACGAAAGTGCGAGAGTAGGTATTATCGGGCTTTTTTTTGTTCTTTATATTTTTCTTTAATTATTAGTTAACATAAATAATCTATGAGAAGTCTTTTTAAGACCTTTATATTATTTATTACAGTAGTTTTCATAACTACATGTAGTGGAGGAAGTGATTCTTCTACTCCAGAACCAACACCAACTCCATCTGTTTTAGATCTCGATCTTGATGGAGCATTTAATTACGGTATGGCTGATGGAAAATTTACCCAAGGCATAACTATTTATCATCAAGGTAATATTATTAGAGATTCTTTTCGTGGCATTCTGCCAACAGAAGAAAGTTTTGCTCTATCTGGTGGTACATATACTATGCCTCAAGAACTTGTTGATGAATATAAGAATAGAGATAGGTTTAGTCTTACAACTTCTTGGTCAACTGGTAAATCTTTTACAAGTATTTTGATTGGAGTAGCAATTGATTTGGGCCACATAAGTGACTTAGATCAGAAAGCAAGTGATTTCATTTTTGAATGGGAGAATGATGCTAGATCTGAGATAACTATACGTCAACTTATGGACATGAGATCTGGTTTAATTCGTTATGAGGGTGGTTATGGTGGCAATATAACAATATATCCTGATCAATTATCAGTATGCATAGATAGACCATTAAGAGAACCAGCAGATAACGATTTTATTTACAACAATTGTGATTCCATGGTCTTAGGAGAGATTGTAGAAAGATCTTCAGGCAGAGATTTTTATGAATTTGCTGATATTTATCTCTTTAGTAAGTTAGATATTGATGCTCAATGGTGGACAGATCAGAGTGGTAATTATTTATCTTATTGTTGTGTCGACACCACACAGGAAGATTTTTTGAAATTTGGGATCATGTTACTAAACAATGGTGGTGATGTTGTTTCATCTAGCTTTATTAATGAAATATTAGCTAATAATGGCGAAGAATATAATTTACAGTTTTGGTTTAGAGATGGAATGGTTACAACTATAGGTTACGATGGCCAATATATAGCGGTTGATTTTTCAAATAATTTAATAGCCACAAGAAATAGTCTTTATTACCAGTATGTGCCAGTTAACGGACAAATTATCATGATAAACAATAACTTCGGTGTTAATGATCAGTTACAAATACCCTTTACTTTACCGAGTATAATCGGTGGTTCTCAAGCATTTGATATGAGTACATTCTTATCAATTCTTTATAAAAATTAAAGCTTATTTATATACACAATATTAGTTTTTTTCTAATATGAATTTATGGTTAGGGCTTTAAATCTTTTTTTAATATTTTTTATTGTAGTTTTTATCACAGCATGTGGAGGTGGTGGAGGAGGAAGTTCTGCTTCTGAAGTAGCACCAGCACCAACACCAGCACCAACACCAGCCCCAACACCAGCCCCAACACCAGCACCAGCAACTTTAGACCTAGATTCTGCATTTGATTTTTCTATGTCAGATGGAACGTATACTCAGGGTTTAGTTGTTTATGAAAAAGGAGAAATACTTCGTTCAGATT
>CAYFES010000068.1:0-1505 GCA_964342225.1 uncultured Gammaproteobacteria bacterium | reverse complement strand
ACGTATACTCAGGGTTTAGTTGTTTATGAAAAAGGAGAAATACTTCGTTCAGATTTTAGAGGAATCACACAAAATGAAATTGATAATTTACCAACAGCCATTCAAGCTTTAGGTCCATACTTTGTAGTAAGAGATGAAACTAATTTTGTGACCTCTCAGTCTGTTGGAAAATCAGTAACAAGTATTTTAATTGGTATAGCTATAGACGATGGTTACATACAAAGTCTTGATCAACCCGCAAGCGATTTTATAAATGAGTGGCAGAATGACAATAGAGCAAATATTACTATCAGAAAATTACTCAACATGAGGTCTGGTTTAGAATCATTTGGCGGCTCAAGCATTTTAGATTTAATCTCATTGGAAGATACAACTACTACTTGCATAGATAGACAATTGCGTGGAGATGATAGTTTTAGTTATTTAAATTGTGATACGCAAGTTTTAGGAGAAATTATTGAAAGATCAACAGGACAAGACTTAAAAGAATTTGCTGATGATAATCTTTTTTCTATTCTTGGTGTAAATGCATTTTGGTGGAAAGATCCAACAGGAAACTATATTAGTTATGCAGGTGTAGATATGACAATGTCTGAATATTTAGTGTTTGGACAATTATTTCTTGATGAAAATCAGTCAATAGTTTCAACCGATTACCTAAACCAGATTTATACCGGCTATGGCAGCGAAGAAGGAAGTGATATTTATAGTCTCGGCTTTTGGTTTTTTAATAATCATTTTCAGATGAGAGGATTGGATGGACAAATAGTGGCAATTAATTTTGATGAAAATATTATTCTATTAAGAAATAGTCTTTATTTAGCACCCTTTACTGAACGAGTAGTAGATATGGATGCAGTACCCTTTGCTGTAGCCCCAATCACATTACCCGAAGCTGTTGGTGGTAGTGGTGCTTGGGACTTTTCAACTTTCATTGATTTGCTTTATGTTAATGAAACTGACACTACTGGACCATTAATTACAGAGCTTGATGTTATTTCTGAAAATGTGACGGATAATACTTTAGTTTTTGACTTAGGAGATACAGAAAAAACAATTAGACTTAGGTGGCGATTACAAGATCAATCAGGTATAGCATTCGTTACACCATTTGGTAACTCTAGAATTTTACTTGCGCGCACAGATGGTGGTTCAGGCGGCACTAAGTCATGGGATTTAGATTCATTACAAAGCGAAAGAGTTTCTGGCGATAGTACCGATGGATATTATGAAAAAGATATTGATCTAATGGCTACAGAACATCCTAGTGGAGAATTCTCTATATCTTTAAGACAAATTGGCGATCTTGAAGGGAATATTACAACAATGGAAATCGAAGACGGATACGCTTTAACGATTATTAACAACTCAAACTAAACTTTAAAATGATTTATAATTTACGCTATGAAAAATATAGCTCTAATTTTTATCTCTCTTTTAATAATCACAGGTTGCAGCTCAGAATCAGATCTTGAAAAGTATAAAGAACATGTAATTACACTATC
>CAYFES010000067.1:0-3488 GCA_964342225.1 uncultured Gammaproteobacteria bacterium | reverse complement strand
GGTAGATTCGCTCCACCAGCTGCAAGATATCCTGGTCTTCTAGCTTCAGATCCTGCTAACCCATATGATGTGGCTGTTACTGGATACTGGAGATGGACTGAAATAGGAAACAGAGGTTCAGACTTCACAGATGATGCTTGGGATTTTGTAACTCAATTGACTTATACAATGAATGATAATGTTGAGCTTGCAACAAGCATGCAAATAAACAACTTCTACGGTGTTGATGTAGGAAGATACTTCCTAGACTACGCTGGATTAGCAGCTAACTTATACTACGAAGAGCCATTTGGTTCTGAAGATGGTATATATGCTATGAGTGCGACAACTCTTGTAGAATATGGAAACGATTACAAAAAATACGATGTAACAGCTCAGGTTGATAACCTAATGGCCCTACCTGGCGGAACTGTTTCAGCATTAGTAGGTTATGAGTATTTCGAAAACGAATATTCAGCAGACTATGATAAGCATTCCGAAGGTGGATGGGTTGGTGGCTCAGCCGGTAACTCAGGTTCAGGTTATAGAGATGTAGGTTCATTCTTTGGTGAACTTCTAATGCCTGTAATGGATAACCTAGAAGTAACAGCTTCATTTAGACAAGATGAGTACTCAGATGTTGGTGAATCAACATCATATAAACTTGGTGCTCTTTGGGTCCCAGCGTTCGCGCCTGGTACTACAGTGAAGTTTAATGTTTCAGAAGGTTTCAGAGCTCCTACAATGGATACTCTGTACGCTGTTACAACATTCAGTGCTAACACAGCTTATGACTATAAGGTTTGTGCATCTGATGGTGTATCAACAATAGATTGTCCTTCAAGACAGATCTCAACATTAATAACTGCTAACCCAGATGTTGCTGCTGAAGATTCTGAAGGAATGACATTCAGTGTTGATCATGACTTTGGTGCATGGATGCCTGTATTAGAAGGTTTAACTGGTAGATTTGATACATACTCAATCACAGTTAACAATGCTATTACAAGTGCTGGAACACAGAGTGTAATGTGGAATGACTACGTAGGTGGTACATTGCTTACAGATAATTATGAGTACTATGACGCTGCAGGAATCTCAGGTGATGGTACAGCAGCAGGTAATCCTGTTGGAACAGGTACAAGTGCTACCTGTCCTGCTGGCGCTACATATGTTAAGAGATTAGGTGTATACGATTCAGTATACGTTATTAGATCTTGTGCAAATGGTAGAGCAGATTATGTTGGAGCAAGTACTGTAAACGTTGGTCAAGTAGAAGTAGTTGGTTGGGATTTATTCTTAGATTACGGCATGGATGTTCCGTCATGGGGCATGATTGGCGAAGGTACATTGAACTTCTTCATGGATTATTCAAACATGGAAGAGTACAACACTGACGCTTTTGTTGGTAGTTCAAGAATAGTTAACAACATTAACTTCTCAGGTACTCCACAGTGGAGATACAACTTTGGAATGAATTATTCATTCGATAAGTACTATGTATCTTTAATTACCAGAACTATTGGAGATTACTTCCTTGATTCTGAAGCCGAAACAGTCGGCGGTGAGCTAACTGGTGGTATTGTTACTGCTGGTGACAAGCAAGATGTATATACAACTATGGATTTACAACTTGGTGCTGACCTTGGATCAATGGGTAAAGTCACATTTGGTATCCTTAACTTGGATGATGAAGATCCTCTACCAGATAGCGGAAATAACTATGACGCTTATCTAGGTCTTTATGACAATAGAGGTATGACTTCTTACTTCAAATGGAGACTTAACTTTTAATAGTTAATCTGAATATATTTAAGGGCTGCTTCGGCAGCCCTTTTTTTTATCTTAAAAAAAGCATAATTTTTGATTAAGATTTATATAACGTTGATAATGATTTCATGAAAGATTTTTCTTCTTATATAGGTATTATTGGTGGCGGAATTGCAGGCCTTACAGCAGGATGTATTCTTAAATCTCATGGTATTAATACCATTATATTTGAAAGATCAAAACATATAAGTGAGTATGGTGCTGGTATTTCTATTTCAGCAAATGGTTTAAAAGTATTTGATGAAATAGGAATAACAAATATTCTAGCTGACTCTGGCTTTACTCCATCCGAAACAAACTTTCAGTATTTAGATTCAATACTCAAAAAGCTTGATATTAAATCTCTTATTACCTCAAGCAGGAAAGAAATATTACATACATTATGTTTGGAGTATTCAAAACTTGGAGGTGAAATACTTTATGCCCATGAGCATATAAATATTGATATAAATTCTTGTGAAATAGCTTTTTCAAACAATGCTAAATATAAAGTTAGTCATATCCTTGCATGTGATGGAATTAGATCAAAAGTACGAGACATGTATTTTCCAGCCTCTGGCAAACCTCTTTATAGTGGTTATAGTGCCTGGCGAGGTATTGGCAGATCAGAGTCAAAAACTGTTCAATATCATTTTGGCCCAGGAGCGCACATTGTTACTTACCCTATTAACAAAACCGGCAAATCAAGCTTTGTGGGTATTATTAAAAATAAAGAGGTATATGAAGACTCTTGGAAACTAAAAGGTTCAAAAGAGGCGATGCTAAATGATTTCCAATCCTTTAATACAGATATTTTTAATATGATTGATTCAAGCGAAGATATTTATAAATGGGGAATATTTATAAGACCACCATTAAAATCCATGTATGTTCAGAACATAACTTTAATAGGAGATGCGGCTCATCCAATGGTCCCCTTTTTGGGTCAAGGTGCTTGTATGGCAATTGAAGATGCCTATACATTTGCAACTCTTGCAGCCACATTAGATTGTGATTTTAATAAAGTGCAAACTCTCTATCAAAAGATAAGATCAAAGCGAAATAATTATGTTCAAGCGACATCTATGCTGCAAGGAAAGCTGAATCACATTAAAAACCCTCTTGGTATATATATGAGGAATCTAATACTTAAATATACTCCTGTTGTTAATATGCGAACAAAGAAGATCTGGGGCTATGATGCTGTAAGGGAGGTTAAAAAAGCTTTAGATAGATTATCCTAATAAACCCAAGCAAACATTGCACCGTAACTAGAAGTTGTCTTTTCTGATTCTTAATTCTTTAAAACAATCCACTGCCTTTAAATCCTGAATATCATCTGGGACTATTTCTAGAAGGAATGGGTTTATTTTTCGCTCGGTGCTTAATGTAGATGGCAATGTAATTTTATTCATAGAACGTTTTTTTGCCGTTTCTTTATATTTTTCCTTGATAAATTCACTATTAATCTGAGATTTTACAAACTCTAAATTAGAAAGAGTGTATTCATGACCACAATATATTTTAGTTTCATCTGGAAGTTCATTAATCTTTTGTATTGATGTGTAGAGTTGGTCATAAGTACCCTCAAAAAGTCTTCCACAACCAGCTGAGAACAAAGTATCCCCACAAAACAATACATTAGTCTGCTTGCTATAGAATGCTATGTGATCAAGTGTATGGCCAGGTGTTTCAATTAC
>CAYFES010000066.1:0-3569 GCA_964342225.1 uncultured Gammaproteobacteria bacterium | reverse complement strand
CAATAATTGAGGGCTCAATTAAAGACAGATGATTTGTATTTTAGACTTAGGCACATCAAAAATTAGCTCTATTCTCGTTAAGGATGAGGACACAAATCCTGAAGTAGTAGCATTTTCATCAATCGAAACTTCTGGCATTAAAACAGGATCAATAATAAATATAGGGTTAATATCTGAAGATATTTCTAAATCTATTAATGAACTAGAGAACAAGTCCGGAGAAAAAATTAAAGATATCATTGTAAGTTTTTCAGGAGAACAGATATCTAGTATTAACTCAACTGGCTCTGTAATTATTAGGCAAAAAGAAGTTACTGCTAGAGATGTTCAATCTGCTTTAAATATGTCTTCAACTTTAAAAGTGCCTAATGACAAGACTCTACTTTATGTCTCACCAAATGAATATACCATCGATGGACAGCCTGGTATTGCAGAACCTATAGGAATGAACGGAGTTAGGTTGGAAGCTAGAACACACTTAATATATTGTTCTCAGAATACTAAAGAGAATATCTCAAAGTGTATTGAAGAATTAAATGATTTAAGAATCAAAAAATTTTATTTTAATCAATTAGGGGCTGCTGAAAGTGTTCTGACTCAAGATCAGAGAGATCTTGGAGTGTGTTTAATAGATATAGGTGCTGGAACAACAGATCTTACTGTGTACAAAGGAGGTTCAATTCGTTTTTCAAAAGTTTTTCCTTATGCAGGGGATTACATAACTGAAACAATTGCTACATCCCTTAAAATTACATCAACTCAAGCAGAAGAAATTAAAAAGAAATATGGATGCGCTGTTTTGGATTCAGATTCTGAAGATACCTTAAGAATAAAGGGAACTAATGGAAATAAAGAAATAGAAATATCAAGGAAAGCACTTTCTGAAGTTATTGAGCAATCTCTAACAAGAATCATAAGACATTGCGCTGTTTGTCTTGAGGATAACGGAATGTTGAGTTATATGCCGACAGGCTATGTTCTTACAGGAGGGACAGCAAACTTAGAGGGAGTGCAAAAACTTGGTGAAGATCTAACAAAAAACAATTTTGAAATAGGGTTGCCAGAAGTTGAAAAGCCTTATAAATCGGAGCAACTTATCAAACCACAATTTAGCCCAATTCTTGGAATGATAAAATTTTGTGTATTAGAACGAAAGAAACAGTTTACCTTTAATCAAAGCAGGGGTATCATAGGCCGGATGCTTGAATGGTTCAGGTCTGAATTTGGAACTTAAATAATGCAGAATTATGAGTTAATGCTCCTTCTAAATCCAAACACAATGGATGAAGTTGATCAATTCCTTGATGATTTAAAAAAAATTATTCAGGAAAATAAAGGAGATTTAGTTGATACAAAACTTCTGGGGAAGAGGCAATTAGCTTATCCAATCAATAATATGAATTATGCAAATTATATACATCTTGATGTAAAAATTGATCCAGAAACTTTACCAATACTAGAAGAAAAATTTAGATATGACCAAAATGTATTTAGGCATTTAACTGTTAAATTGGGCATTTAAATGACAGAAGAAAAGAAAGTAAATATTGATTATAGAGATCCAGAATCTTTAAAGTATTTTGTATCTGATAATGGAAAAATTCTCTCATCAAGATACACAAGATTAAATGCAAAAGATCAAAGAAAACTAACTAAAGCAATAAAGAAAGCAAGAATACTCGGATTTTTACCATTCACAGACAAGCACAAAGTTGAAGAGAAGTAATGAAAGTTGTACTAGTTACAAAAATTAAGAATCTTGGCAATATTGGAGATATTGTTGATGTAAAGTCTGGGTTCGCAAGAAATTTTCTACTTCCTTACCATAAGGCTTTGCCAGCTACAGAAAAATACATAAAAGATTTTGAAGAGAAGAAAGAAGAATACCTTAAAAAAGCCCAAGATGAATTGTCTCTTGCAGAAGCACATGCTCTTAAAATAGAAGGATTAAAATTAACAATCTCAGCTAATGCACAAGAAAGTGGAGCGCTATTTGGATCAGTTGGTATTTCTGAAATACTTGAGTCAATTCACGAAAAAGGTCATGATTTTGTTAAGCGTTCATCAATAATTCTATCGACCGGACCTATAAAAGAGGTCGGAGAATTTGAAGTAAACGTTGAACTTCATCCAGAAATAGTTAAACCTATATCTATAGAAGTAAAAGCAAAATAATGCCAAGTAACATTGAAGCTGAACAAGCAGTATTAGGATCGTTATTATTATCAAAGGAAAAATATCCCGAGGTTGACGCTCTTATTAATCCAGGTGACTTTGAGTCAGAAGCTCATAGAGAAATCTATGAATGTATAAAGCAGCTTGCCGATGAAGGTAAGGGCATAGATCACATAACTGTATCCAAACAATTAGATCGAAAAAACTCACTTCAAAGAGTTGGCGGCGTTGATTATTTAAAAGAGCTTCAGACAGTTCCTGTTTCTGCTCTGGCTGCTGACAGTTATGCCAATCTTGTAAAAGACCAGTCAATCGATAGAAACTTAAAAAAAGTATTACAAGAGCTAATCAAAACCTCAGATGATCCTAAAGGCAAAACTAGTGATGAGATTCTAAATGAAGCAGAAGCAAAGATATTTGAATTATCTGAAAATAGGACAAAAAACGATTCGTTAAAGAAGATTGAAGAGTATGTAGGCCCAACATTAGATAGGTTAGAAGAATTATCTAAAAAACAGGGCGAACTGATTGGTTTTTCTTCAGGTTTCAAAGCAGTTGATGGGGTAACTCAAGGATTGCAAAAAGAAGATCTTATTGTTATTGCAGGAAGGCCTAGTATGGGTAAAACATCATTGGCAATGAACATTGCTGAAAATGTAGCAAAAGAAGAAGATGGCTGCGTTTTAGTTTTTAGCTTAGAAATGTCATCAGAATCTCTTACTTCAAGAATGTTAGCTTCTATGGCAGGAATTTCACAACAAAGCTTTAAGTCTGCCAATCTTACTGATAGACAGTGGGAAAAAACCATTCAAAAAGCCAAAAAACTTGAAAGTATGAACATTCATATTGACGATAAGCCAAACATATCTCCAATGGAAATTAGAGCTAAGGCCAGAAGATTAGCTAAACAATATAGAAAAGATGGCGGAGTGAAACTTGTTGTTGTTGATTATATTCAGTTAATGCAGATGCCAGGAAGAACTGAAAACAGAGTTAATGAATTGTCAGATATATCTCGTTCACTCAAGTATCTAGCTAAAGAAGTTAATGCACCTGTAATTGTTTTATCACAGTTAAATAGAGCAGTAGAACAGAGACCTAATAAAAGACCCCAAATGGCAGATTTAAGAGATTCCGGTGCTATTGAGCAAGATGCAGATTTAATATTCATGCTTTATAGAGATTATTTATATACCAAAGACGAGGATTGGAAAAATGTTGTTGAGTTGAGGCTTGTTAAACATAGAAATGGTCCAACTAAAGACATACTTCTTTCTTTTAGAGATGAGTTAACAAGATTTGGAGACTTGGCTCCAGAAATTATGAATAGTTATGCGGAAAACAGAACTGCAGATTAATCTTTCAAACCTCGAGAACAATCTCAAAGTAATAAA
>CAYFES010000065.1:0-3690 GCA_964342225.1 uncultured Gammaproteobacteria bacterium | reverse complement strand
ATTGCATATCAAAAATTCTATATGGGAGAAAAAGCTCACTTTAGTAAATGGAAGAAGAGAGACATCCCTCTATGGTATAAATAATATATGACAAAAAATTTTTTAATTTTAAGCATAAGTATTTTCACAACATTTTCTTTTATTAGTGCAGATCGTGTTGATAAATCTAAAAATAATTTACTGGGAGATATTCAAATTCAAAATCTCTTTACCGAATACCCGCTATTCAAATTTCGATATGACAACTATGAAGTGACTGATCAAATTAATTTATCTGATTTAGAAGATATAAGTGTTGTAATCATGTTTGGTACCTGGTGTCATGATAGTAAAAGGGAAGTGCCTAGAATGCTTCGAATTCTTGATTCAGCAGGAGTAGGGGCAGAACAAATATCTTTAATTGGAGTCGATACCAACAAAGCAGAACCTAAAGGACGGGAAAAACTCTATAACTTAAGAAATACTCCAACTTTGATACTTTTAAAAAATGGTAAAGAAGTAGGGCGCATTATAGAGCGCCCTAATGTAAGCCTTGAAGCTGATCTTATTGGTCTGATGACCAAGTCATCGGAACCTGTTGTTGAGGATTAAAAACCTCTGGGCCAATTGCTGGATAAGCATTAGCAGCAGCTGTTATTTCATCTTCACTTAAATATTCGCTCGGAATAAGTTTGAATACATCAAGTCCGCGAGCTATTTCAGTTCCATAGATATAGCCTTTGTAGTAATAAGTTGACCAATAACCACCACTACTAAGAATATCTTCAAAAATTGGCCCTCTATCGAAGTAAGCAATTTCTACTGGATTAGCTGAATCAGTAAAATCCATTATAGATAATCCTCCTTGATACCAAGCTTGAACAAAAATATCGCGATTAGGTATCGGAATAATAGATCCATTATGCGCAACACAGTTTTCTGTTTCTAATTGTGGCGCTGGCATTTTGTAATGACTTTGGAATACAAGTTTATTATCAACAATGTCATAGATAGCATCAGCTCCCCAAGTGAGAGGGTCCCAAGCACGACATCGAGCTCGACCACCGCCACCCCATTCATCTGTAAAGATTAATTTAGTTCCATCATTATTGAATGTAGCTGAATGCCAATAAGCAAAACCTATATCAGTCACTACATCCAATCTTTTTGGATTGTAAGGGTCAGTAATGTCAAAAAGAATACCATTACCAGAACATGCTCCTGCAGCTAGATTAGCTGAAGGAAATACAGTTATATCATGACACTGATCTGTACGTCTTGTGTCTTGTGTGTCATCTCCATGATCACCGCCTCGCCATAATCCTGCAAGTGATCCTGTTTCTGGATCAGCAAAAACTGCTGGACTGCTTACAATTTTAGATTTAGCTGGATCAGCAATTGGAATTTCAATTACATCAATACGAAAAAGAGCTGTTCTTTGATCACCAGGTATATTGCCTATGCATTGTTCTAGCTCTTCTTCATCTCTAACACTTCCTGTGCCAGAGTTATAAACAATAATTTTTCCATCTGCAGTTGGTCCAGCGACGACTGAATGAGTATGAGAGCCACGACAAGTTTGAACAGCGCCTACTTGTTTTGGTCTACTTAAATCAGAAATATCAAAAATTCTTATTCCTCTGAAACGTTCTGGACTTGCATCTTTACCAACACCTCCAAGGCCACAATCAACACGGGAGCGTACTTGTTCAACAGACATAATCAAAATATCCCCAACCACTGATACATCTCCTTGACCACCAGGACATACAACGGAAGAAATAAGATTTGGGATACCATTGTCATTCAATTTATATATATTGAAACCATGATAGCTTCCAGCTATTAGCACATCATCTCTAAAAGCCATATCTGTATTGGCAAAACTCAACATAGGAGAACGTAATGCACTAGCATCTGCGACTGAAGTCTCTTCTTTTTCCTTCTTTTTTATAGTTGTATCTTCTGATCCTCTTGCTGCTGGATTGCTTGGATCAAAAAAACCAGTTGGCTTTCTCAGAGAAGTAATTAATTCCATATTTAGAATAGCTTCATCAGCAGTGAAAAGCCCTGGAGCAAGTCCAGCACGTGGGTCATCTGAAAGGCTTACAGCAATAGCATTCATTCTTTCAATCTCCACTCCTTGATCGTTAACTAAATCAGATACAAATTCATTTAAAACAGGGTCATAAGTAGAACCAACAAAACCTTTTAGATCTTTTACCATAACTAAAGCACCATCATGGTGAGTAATCATAAGTTGCAAAAAGAGCCTATCAAAATCTGTGCTTTTTGAATCCCTAAGATCCTCTAATTGTTTTGGTGTTGCCATTCCAACCATATCTAAATGCATATGCATTCCATCCATTCCATGCATTCCATGCATTTTATTTAGATCTGGCACATTTTCATTACGTGCCTTTAGCCAACTTTCCATGAAATTAATCTCATCTTCCTGAGACACATCAATACGAAGAGCTAAATCTAAAATAGTTTGATTATTTGTTCTTTTAGGCGCTAAAGCTGACATAACAATAGCTTGCTGATGGTGAACTATCATACCTTGTAAAAAATTGACATCAGCTTTTGTATAAGAAGAATCTGCAATTGCTGTTGCAGCTTCAGCATCTAGATTTTTAGATGATTCTCCTGGAGCTCCGGGTTGAATAATTGGAGCATTTTCTTCAGCTGTAATTGGCTGACTTATTAAAATCACGATAAAAGTGATTACTCGTAAAGAAAGATTGATTATTTTTAACATCCGTAGATGGTATCATCTACAAATTAAAAATAAATAAAGAAAAATGATTAAATTTGAAAACTTTTTAGTGCTTGCTCCTTTAGTTTATATAATCCATCACACAGAAGAACATATAATTTTTAATTTTAGAGAATGGCGTGAAAGATATTTTCTTGATAACAATTCTCTTACTACAGAAGAGATGCTCATGAGACTGATCGGAGTATTCTTAATTATCTTATTTATTCATTTATCGACAAAAAATAGGCCAAGTGCACTTATAGCAATATTTTTTTTAATGGGATCACAGGTTGTTAATGCTGTATTCCATGTATTTTTTAGTTTTTATTACAGTGATTTTAGCCCTGGGGCTATTACTGCAACGTTACTCTACTTGCCATTAAATTACTTCATCATAAAAGCAGCATTTAATGAGGGTTTTCTCAGAAATAAAATTGAAGTTATTTTACTTTTCTTCCTTGGTTGCGCTACTTTTACGCTCTTTGAGATGTTTGGGCCAGACGTTTTAGCTATTTCGACACTGTTTTGTGCTTTTTATTATGTTTATTCAGTGTATATAATGAAAATAAGGTAAAAATATGAAGAGATATAAAAATTTAAAAGAGTTTTATCCTTATTATCTTTCTGAGCATGAAGGTAAAACCACAAAATTATTCCATTTTATTGGCACTGGATTTTCTATTTTCTTCTTTGTTCGGTTTTTTTTGACCTTGGATCCATTTAATATTCTTTACGCCATATTATCTGGTTATGGTTTTGCTTGGGTAAGTCATTTCTTTATAGAAAAAAACAAACCAGCAACTTTTACTTATCCTTTTTTTAGCCTGTTAAGTGATTACATAATGTTTTGGGAAATTTTACGCGGAAAGCATAGAATTTTTTAAACGAAATCCAGATCTAAATCTAAAACTACCGGACAGTGATCAGATGGTTTTTCCATTGCTCTGACT
>CAYFES010000064.1:0-3692 GCA_964342225.1 uncultured Gammaproteobacteria bacterium | reverse complement strand
ACTTCTAACATATTTTAATGACATACTCTTTTACTGAGAAAAAACGTATTCGAAGACAGTTCGGCACTTTGCCTAATGTCATGTCTTTGCCGTATTTATTAAAAACTCAAACCGATTCTTATGCTGAATTTCTTCAAGAGAACCTTGACCCACTTAAGAGAGAAAATAATGGCCTAGAAGAGGTATTTAAATCTATATTTCCAATTGATAGTGCTTCAAAGAATGCTGCATTAGATTATATAAGTTATGAGTTAGGTGAATGTCTGTATACTCCACAAGAATGTAAGATGAAGGGCATTTCATATGCTGTACCTCTACATGTCAATTTGCATTTAAGATTCATGGATAAAGCATCTGGTTATAAAACAGTAAAAGGAAAGCCACTTGAAGATAGAGTTTTTCTTGGTGATATACCAGTTATGACAAAAGATGGAAGTTTTGTTGTTAATGGAACAGAAAGAGTAGTTGTTTCTCAATTACATAGATCACCTGGCGTATTTTTTGATCATGATAAAGGTAAAACCCATGCATCAGGCAAGGTTCTTTATGCAGCAAGAATAATACCTTACAGAGGTTCTTGGCTTGATTATGAATTTGATGCAAAAGATTTAATTTACGCAAGAATAGATAGAAAAAGAAAATTTCCTGCTACAGCAATACTTAAATCTCTTGATATGACAGATCAAGAGATCCTTGATACTTTTTATGAAAAAATTAAGGTTGTTTTAAAAGACAAGAAAATCTTTTTATCCATAGATGAAAAACATATTAAAGGGAAAGCATTTGATTTTGATCTTGAAATAGCAGGTAAAAGTGTTGTATCAGGTAAAAGAATTAATGCAAAAGTTGCTAGCGATCACGGTAAACAGAAAAATAAATTAATTGAGGTTGATTTTGATTCTTTCATAGGTCAAACATTAGGAGAAGACATCGTTAATAAAGAAACAGGTGAGATTCTTTACCCAGCAAACACTCTTTTAGAAAAATCCGTACTTAAAAAACTTGTTGAATCTGATCTTGAATCATTCAATATCATTTATGTTAACACTATAGATAGCGGCTCATATATAGCTGATACTCTAAGAAATGATCCAAGCAAAACAAGAGCTGAAGCATTAGTAGATATTTACAGAATGTTGAGGCCAGGAGAGCCACCAACAAAAGAATCAACAGAGGTTCTATTTAATAATCTATTTTTCTCAGAAGATAGGTATGACTTATCTGATGTTGGAAGAATGAAATTAAATTGGAGATTGAAGGTTGAAGATCGCTCAGATGTTTTTGTATTAACAAAAGAAGATATTGTCGAAGTCCTGAAAAAATTAGTTGATATAAGGAATGGTAAAGATACAGTTGATGATATTGATCATCTTGGTAATAGAAGAATCAGGTCTGTTGGCGAGATGACAGCAAATCAATTAAGGATTGCATTAGTTAGAGTTGAGAGAGCTGTAAAAGATAGACTCGGTATGGCAGAAACTGAGGGCTATAAGCCAGCTGATCTAATAAACGCCAAACCAATTACAGCAGCATTTAAAGAATTCTTTGGTTCAAGTCAACTTTCGCAATTTATGGATCAAAATAATCCATTGTCAGAGATTACTCATAAAAGAAGAGTTTCAGCTTTAGGTCCTGGAGGTTTATCAAGAGAAAGAGCTGGTTTTGAAGTAAGAGATGTTCATCCAACACATTATGGAAGAGTGTGTCCAATTGAAACTCCTGAAGGACCAAATATAGGATTAATAAACTCATTATCTACTTATGCTAGAACAGATAAGTATGGTTTTATTGAAACACCATATCGAGTTGTAAAAGACGGCAAAGTCACAGATGAAATAGTCTACTTATCTCCAATAATGGAGAAAAATCATTATATTGCTCAAGCTAACGTTGAAATAGATGGACGAAAAAGAATTACGAATGAATTTATTACAGCAAGGCATCAGGGAGAAACAAGCTTAGTAAGTGTTGGAATGATTACATTAATGGATGTTTCACCTAAACAAGTTCTTTCAGTTGCAGCATCTTTAATCCCATTTCTAGAAAATAATGATGCTAATAGAGCTTTGATGGGTTCAAACATGATGAGACAAGCTGTACCAACATTATTACCTCAAAAACCATTAGTTGGAACTGGATTGGAGAGACAGGTAGCTAGAGATTCTGGTGTTTGTGTTGTAGCAAAAAATTCTGGAATAATTGATTCAGTTGATGGTGGAAGAATAGTCATTAAAGTTTCTTCAGGCGATAATGTCAGTGTAGATATTTATAATCTAATCAAATACACAAGATCTAATCAAAATACATGTATAAACCAAAGACCTTTAGTTAAGAAAGGCGACCATGTAAAAGCCGGAGACATTATAGCTGATGGCCCATCAATAGATTTAGGTGAATTAGCTATTGGGCAGAATATGAGAATTGCATTTATGCCTTGGAATGGATTCAATTATGAAGATTCAATCTTAGTTTCTGAAAAGGTAGTACAAGAAGATAGATTAACTAGCATACATATACAGGAATTAACTTGTATTACAAGAGACACAAAATTAGGTATGGAAGAAATTACATCAGATATTCCTGGTGTAAGTGAATCAGCATTATCTAAATTAGATGAGAATGGAATAGTTTATGTAGGAGCAAAAGTAGAGGCAGGAGATATTCTGGTTGGTAAAGTTACACCAAAAGGTGAGTCACAACTATCTCCGGAAGAAAAATTACTTAAAGCAATTTTTGGTGAGAAGGCTTCTGATATAAAAGACACATCTTTAAGAGTGCCATCTAGTGTAAGCGGTACAGTTATTGATGTTCAAATATTCACTAGAGATGGAGCTGAAAAAAATCCTAGGGCTAAAAGCAATGAAGATTTAATGATATCTGAGTTTAGCAAAGATTTGGACGATGAAATGAGAGTTGTGACAAATTCATTAAGAAACACATTAATACAAGCTTTAAAAAGAGAGAACCAAATTACTCAAAAAGGAAAAATAACTCTTGAAGCAGTAAATGATATGGATCTTAATACCCTATTAAAGTTAAAAGTAAAAAATAAGAAAGTTTCTGATTTACAAAAAAATATTACAGATCAATTTAAAAAATACCAAGCTGAGAATAAAGAAAAAATGGCAATTTTTAAGAAAAAAATTGAAGGTGGCAATGATTTAGCTCCGGGAGTTTTGTCTGTGATAAAAGTTTATCTTGCTGTTAAGAGAAAAATTCAAGCAGGAGATAAATTGGCAGGTAGACACGGTAATAAAGGAGTAATCTCAAGCATTATACCTGTAGAGGACATGCCATATGACGAGAATGGTGATCCTGTAGATATTGTTTTAAATCCTTTAGGCGTGCCATCAAGAATGAATGTTGGCCAGATTCTAGAAACTCATTTGGGTTTAGCAGCTAAAGGTCTTGGACATAAGATTGATAAGATGCTTAAGTCAAGTGAAAAGATTACCAATGTTAAAAAAGTCTTAAAAGATATTTATTCATTTGGTCCTAGCGAAAAAGATGAAATTGATTCATTTAAAGATATAGAGATTAATGAGCTTGCTGACAATTTAAGAGAAGGAGTGCCATTTGCTACACCAGTTTTTGATGGCGCTAACGAACATCAAATTAAAGAATTATTAAAATACGCTGATCTTCCAGAAAGTGGACAGTTTGAGCTATTTGATGGAAGAACAGGTGAGAAG
>CAYFES010000063.1:0-3728 GCA_964342225.1 uncultured Gammaproteobacteria bacterium | reverse complement strand
GTTATGAGCCCGACGAGCTACCAGACTGCTCTACCCCGCAGTGACGTAAAAGGATAGTTAAAAGACTTAGAATGGTCAATACTTATAGACTATAATTTATTTTCTTATTTTTAGCCGAAGTGGCGGAATTGGTAGACGCGCTATCTTGAGGGGGTAGTAAGCTATGCTTGTGAGGGTTCAAGTCCCTCCTTCGGCACCAAATTTAATTTATTCTACAGGCGGTTCGTCTAAGACTTCTTCTATTACTTCCTCTTGTACATCTAATGTTAATTCTTGTTTAGATAAATATGCTAAAAGCAAACATAAGACAAAAAATATACTTATCAGAATCCAAGTGAGTTTTGAAAGAAAATTTGATGGGCCAAGTGGTCCAAACAATGAGTCTGAACTCCCTCCACCGAAGGCTGAGCCTAAATCAGACCCTTTTCCTTGTTGTAACATGATTGAACCAACAATCAATACTGCAAGAATTACTAATAAAATTTTGATCAACATGACTGCGCTATATTAGCAAATTCTTTAGGGTCAAGAGAAGCCCCTCCAACCAAAACACCATCAATATTCGAATTATTTAACAAATTAGACGCATTTTCCTTATTAACACTTCCGCCATATAAAACTTTAACGTTGTCACATAGCCCTTTTATTAACTCAGAAACCTCATTTATATCAGCAATAGTTGGAGTTATACCACTTCCAATTGCCCAAATAGGCTCATAGGCAATTATTAGCTCGTCTTCTACGTCTTTAAAGAGTTCTAATTGCTCTGTGATAAAAGCTGAAAATAAATTATCTTCACGAATCTTTGATGGCTCTCCAATACAAATTATCGGTTTTATAGAATGTTTTATAAGTTGGTTGTACTTATCGAAAATATCTTCATTAGTTTCATTTAAAAATTCTCTAGACTCCGAATGACCAATGATTGAATAATTGATATTGCAGTCTTTCAATATTTCAGCAGACACTTGTGATGTAAACGCTCCAGAGTCATGTGAGGAAACATTTTGTGAGGCAACACTGATATTATTAGCAGCAAAATCAGCTAAGAAAGGTGATGGTAAAGCAACAATAATCTTATTAGGTCCATTATTTTCTTCAGAAAAAACATTAAACCATTCCTGAATAGAAGATTTAGTTCCATTCATCTTGAAATTGGCAATTATAAGTTTTGACATTTTTAAGTAATTAACGATTCAACATGATTAATGATACTGGAAACATCCTCTTTAGAATCAGATTCTACCATTACTCTTATCTTTGGTTCTGTTCCCGATTTTCTTATTGATATTCTTGCACTCTCATAATCATTCTTAAGAGATTGAATTTGATTATTGAATTCATCTGTCTCAATCACTTTCATATCTTTAACAACAAAACTTTTTAATGTTTGAGGTTTATATTTTATTTTTGTTTTAATGTCAGCTAAAGATAAATCTAATTCTTCAAGAGCTGCTAAAGTTTGAATTAAAGCAATATTTGCATCGCCACTTTCAGAAAATTCTCTTTGGATTATATGTCCTGATGATTCACCACCAAGATTTAATTCTTGTTTTACTAGCTCTCTAGATATGAACTTATCTCCCACTTCAGCTCTATGAAAATTAATTCCCAAATCATTTAGTGCATCGACTACACCTTGATTAGTCATATCAGTACCGATTACACAATCTGAACCGTCTTTTTCTTGCTTCTTATTCCTTAGTGCTAATGTGTAGATTATTTCATCTCCTGTGCATACTTCTCCCTTAGAATCGCTTAGAACTAGCCTATCTCCATCACCATCTACTGCAATACAAAAATCAAATTCATGTTCTTTTGCATACTCTTTAAAGAGACCTTCATCAAGAACCGCACTTTTTTCATTAATATTGAATCCATCTGGATTGCAATTTATTCTTATTACTTTTGCCCCTAATTCCTCTAAAAGCATGGGAGTTATCTTGTAATTAGCTCCATTTGCACCATCAACTAAAATAGTTTTATCTTTTAAATTATGCGCTCCCTTTAAAGTGCTTTTGCAATATTCGATATACCTTCCAGCTGCACTATCAATTCGAAAAGCTTTACCTAGATCTGATGCCTCTACTGGTTGAATTGGATCATTTAATCTTTTTTCAATCTCTGCTTCTAATTCTTCAGATATTTTTCTGCCAAATTTATTAAAAAATTTAATGCCATTATCATAAAAAGGATTATGACTAGCACTTATGACAACCCCAAATTGGCCAGAATATGTTGCAGTTAAGAAAGATACTGCTGGAGTAGGAATTGGGCCAGCTAATTTCACATCTATTCCAGATGAGATAAAACCTGCTTGTAAAGCCGATTCAAGCATATAGCCTGAAACTCTTGTATCTTTGCCTAAGATTATTGAATCGTAACCCTTTTCTTTAATAATGGTACCAGTATGAAAACCTAGTTTTAAACAAAAATCAGGGGTAACAGCTTCATCTGCTCGGCCTCTAAAGCCATCGGTTCCGAATTTCATAATTAAGAGTCCTGTACTGGTTTTGAAGGATCTGGAATATCAGTTTTTGGTTTTGTGTCAGTTCCGCTATTGTCGCTTTTATCTCTAGCTAATGCGCCTGCCATTATATCTGATATCTGATCTTGATCGATGGTTTCATGCTTCAATAAAGCATCTGCCATATTATGTAGCTTATCTAAGTTTGCTGCTAATATTGAGCCAGCTTTTTCATAACTTTTTTGAATTATATCTCTTACTTCATCATCAATCTGTTTAGCCGTTTGTTCAGAGAATATTCTCTTTTTTTGTCCTGCAGATCTTCCTAAAAATGGATTCTCATCTTCATCGTCATATTTTAATGTGCCTAATTTTTCTGAAAAACCCCATTTAGTTACCATATTTCTTGCAAGTTCAGTCGCTCTTTCAATATCATTTGATGCTCCAGTCGTGATAGCTTCTTTTCCATTAATAATTTCTTCCGCCACTCTTCCTCCAAACAGAGTAGTAATTTGACTTACAATTGCAGTTTTAGATTTCATGTATACATCTTCTTCAGGGAGGAACATGGTCACACCTAAGGCTCCACCTCTTGGAATTATTGTTACTTTATACACAGGATCATGCTCTGGAAGATTTAAGCCAACTATTGCATGTCCAGCTTCATGATATGCTGTAATTCTTTTAGTCTCGTCATTAAGAATCATTGATTTTCTTTCTGCGCCCATCATTATTTTATCTTTGGCAAAATCCATCATTTCATGTGTAACTTTCTTTAGATTTTTTCTAGCTGCTAATAGTGCAGCTTCATTAACTAAATTAGCTAAATCAGCTCCAGAGAATCCTGGTGTACCTCTAGCAATTACTTCTGGTTCTACTGATTTATCAATAGGAACTTTCTTTAAATGTACATTTAGTATTTGCTCTCGTCCTTTAATGTCTGGTAATCCAACCATTACTTGTCTATCAAATCTTCCAGGTCTTAAAAGTGCAGCATCTAAAACATCGGGTCTATTTGTTGCTGCTATTACAATTACTCCAAGATTTTCTTCAAAACCATCCATTTCTACTAGCAACTGATTAAGTGTTTGTTCTCTCTCATCATGACCACCGCCAAGACCTGCTCCTCTTTGTCTTCCTACAGCATCTATCTCATCAATAAATACTATGCATGGTGAATGTTTTTTTGCCTGTTCAAACATATCTCGAACTCTTGAGGCACCAACACCAACAAACATTTCAACAAAATCAGAACCTGATA
>CAYFES010000062.1:0-3823 GCA_964342225.1 uncultured Gammaproteobacteria bacterium | reverse complement strand
TCTACCAGCGCCCACTTGTAGAGTGAATTTAAGGGCTTAGCTTAGTGTGTCTTGATCATCAGGCTACATTAAAGTGAATTAAATTGATGAATCTAAGTATGTAGATACTAGGGGAAAGTGATGACGGACGTGGGTTCAAATCCCGCCGCCTCCACCAAACATAAAAGGAAGTATATAAATGGCAAACTCTAAATCGGCTGAAAAAAGAGCCAGACAAAACAAGAGTAGGTATGAACTAAAACATGCCCAAAGATCTGTGGTAAGAACAGCTATGAAAAATGTAAATAAAGCTGTTGAATCTAAAGATAATAAGCTTGGTGATGTTTTTAAGAATGCTCAATCAATTGTTGATAATATGGCTAACAAAGGGGTCATTCACAAAAATAAGGCAGCTAGGATAAAAAGTAGATTAAGTAAAAAAGTTAAATCTGCTTAAACAGCTCTTCTTTTAAATTTTCTAATCCTTCGCCCCTTAAAGAAGATATCGGATAAATAGGTAAATTTGGAAATTTCATTTGAAATGCTTTGAGAATTTCTGAGAGCTTATCTTCTTCTATAAGATCAACTTTTGTAATGCATAGCCATCTTTTTTGATTAGAAAAATCTAGGTGAAATTCATCTAATTCTTTCTCAATTGTATCGAACGAACTTAAAGCCTTTTCTATATCTTCTGTGCCATCTACTAGATGAAGCAAAAATCTTGTTCTATATGCATGCTTAAGAAACTTTATCCCTAAACCTTGTCCTTCTGATGCTCCACTTATGATCCCAGGTAAATCAGCGATAGTAATTTTCTTCTCATTATTTTCCATTACACCTAATTCAGGCTCCAATGTAGTGAAAGCATAAGAACCAATTTTAGATTTAGAATTCGTTATGTTATTAATTAATGTAGATTTGCCAGCATTAGGAAGACCAAGTAAACCAACATCTGCGATTAATCTTAATTCCAGCATGATATCTCGCTTGTCTGACTCTTCTCCTTCTGTAAATTTTCTTGGAGATTGATTAGTTGAGGATTTAAATCTTGCATTACCAAGACCGCCTTTTCCACCTCTAGCTATAATTATTTTTTCATTTATATCAGTTATTTCTCCAATAAGTTCACCAGTCTTGTCAGCATAAATTAAAGTGCCATTAGGAAGAGGAATCATTAGATCTTCTCCTGATTCGCCTTTCATATTTTTTCCACTGCCTGCTTTACCAGATTTAGCAGAAAAAATTCTTTTCCCTTTTAGATTGATTAAAGAATTAAGATTTCGATCATGAATAGCTATTACGTCTCCGCCTTTTCCTCCATCTCCTCCATCTGGGCCGCCTTTTGGAATATATTTTTCACGCCTAAAACTAGAACAACCGTTCCCGCCTTTTCCAGATATTACAGTAATTCTGGCTTCATCGAAAAAAGCCATGATTTTTATTTAGAAGGGATTATATTAACGAATTTTCTTTTATTTATGCCTTTGTCTTTGAATTCTACACTGCCTGTTTTTAAGGCAAAAAGAGTGTCGTCTCTTCCCTTTCCAACATTGAGTCCTGGATGAAATTTTGTTCCTCTCTGTCTGACTATTATTTCTCCAGCATTAACCTTTTGGCCTCCAAATCTTTTAACTCCTAAAAAATTAGGATTTGAATCTCTACCATTTTTACTTGAGCCGCCAGCTTTTTTATGTGCCATTCTTTATCTCGCTAATGTTTATTGTAGTAACTTTTCTTCTATGCCCAACAATCCTTTTTGAATCTTTTCTTCTTCTGAATTGAATGGCATAAACTTTATCTTTTTTGTCCTGGCTTACCACTTCTCCAGATACAGAAGCTTTAGCTACATGAGGTGTCCCTATTTTAGGGGTTTTACCATCTGTAATTAGCAAAACTTTTTCAAATTTTACTTTATCGCCTTTTTTCTTGTCAGCCATGTAATCAACTTCGATTACTGAACCAACTTCAACTTTTTCTTGTTGATTGCCTGTGTCTATAATTGCGTACATTTCTTAATATATATATATGCTCAATATTGAGGAACAAAATTTAACTGAATTTTTACTGGATGTAAAGGTGAATTTTATAGCTATAAATAATTACATTGAATACCCTAAAAGATTCATTAAACTAAAAAGATCATGTCTAGAGTAGTAATTACAGGATTAGGGATTATTTCATGCTTGGGTAATAATCAAGAACAAGTCCTTAAATCCTTACAGAATGGGGACTCTGGCTTATCTACTAATCAAGATTACATTGATAATGGTATGCGATGCCATGTTTCTGGGCAAGTTTCACCAGATTTAGAAACAATTGATCGAAAAATGCTTCGATTCATGAGTGAAACCTCTGCATATGCTTTTTTATCTACACAAGAAGCAATAACTGATGCAGGTTTAACGTCTGATCGAATAGGAAGTGATGATGTGGGTGTAATTGTAGGATCTGGGACAGGTTCAAGCAGAGAAATACAGAGAATAATGGATACAATTAGAGAGAAAGGCATGAAAAGAATAGGTCCTTACTCTGTAACAAGGACAATGGGCAACACAACATCTGCTGCTATATCTACTTTCTTCAAAACTAAAGGCATATCTTTTTCAATTGCTTCAGCATGTTCGACAAGTTTGCATTGTATTTCTTATGGCTTTGATCTAATAAAGAGTGGAAAGCAAAATATTGTAATTGCAGGTGGTTCTGAAGATGATCATTGGTCAGGATCTATAATGTTTGATGCTATGGGAGCTTTAAGTACAAAAAGTAATGAAACTCCAGAAAAAGCATCTAAACCATATGATAAAAATCGTGATGGCTTCATACCTTCAGGTGGTGGCGGGATAGTAATTCTTGAAGATTTTGACTCTGCAAAAGCACGTGGTGCAAAAATGTATGGAGAAATTGTTTCTTGTTCTGAAACTAGTGATGGACATTCATTGGTAAGCCCCTCAGGAGAGGGGGCAATTCGATGTATGGCTGGTCTAGAAGGAATTGATGAAGTTGATTATATAAATGCTCATGGTACCAGCACACCTGTGGGAGATATAACAGAGCTTCAAGCTATAAAAGAAGTGTTTGGAGATAATATTCCTCCAATATCTTCAACAAAATCTTTGACAGGACACTCTTTAGGCGCTGCAGGAGTGCATGAAGTTATATATTCACTTTTGATGATGAAAAATAATTTTTTATGTGGAAGTCACAATATTAATGAGTTAGATCCTGAAGCAGAAAGTTATCCTATATTAAGGAATAATGAAGATAGAGGAATAAATTGTTTTCTATCTAATTCTTTTGGCTTTGGTGGAACAAATGGCTCAATAATAATAAAGAGGGTTTAAAAAGGTATATCTTCTTCGAGTTTATCATCCTTTGGAGCGCCTTTATCTGAATCATCACTTGAAGGAGCACTCGAACCTGTAGAAGCTCGCGAATCCAACATAGTCATTTCTCTGGCCACTACTTCGGTTGTATATTTTTTATTTCCATCTGCATCTTCCCAATCTCTTGTTTGTATTTTTCCTTCAATAAAAACTTTTGAGCCTTTCTTAAGATATTGCTCAGCAATTTCAGCTAGTCTTCCAAATACAACTACTCTATGCCATTCGGTCTGTTCTTTTTGCTCACCAGTATTTTTATCTTTCCACCTTTCAGAGGTTGCTACTGATAGATTTGCAACAGGACTTCCGGACTGAGTATATTTGATTTCAGGATCTTGACCCAAGTTACCTATAATTAATGCTTTGTTTACGCTAGACATATACATATTCTATAATACTTTTTTCTAATTCATGTTATCAACTTGAAGTTTATTGAAATCAAAGGTGCTAAAGCACATAATTTA
>CAYFES010000061.1:0-4288 GCA_964342225.1 uncultured Gammaproteobacteria bacterium | reverse complement strand
ATATATCCTTCTGCAGTGTGTCCTTGGTCATGAAAAAGCTTTAGATTAACTCCTTTTACAGTTCCACCAATTTCTTTATGCTTTTTGGATATATACCCCATTAAGCCTCGATTTCCGCCACCATATACAATCCCGATATTAGAATCAACCAAGAAATCACAGAATTGATCTATATCATCTTTTATTGGAAAAGTTGGTTCACTAGAAGAAAGGAAAACGCCAGCAAATTTCAAAATTACTTCTCTAAATCAGGTGACCATTTACCTGAAGCTGCTAATCTATTCATCAAAGCTCTATGTGAAAATGCGGCTTGTGCAGCTTCCTCATTTTCTGCTTTACCTAGCCATGTTTTTAAAGCTGATTGCTGTAAAGCTCTTCCATAAGAAAAAGTTAATTTCCAAGGCCCGCCACCCATTTTATTCATCGCATCTAAATGATGAGTGGCTTTAATATCTGATTGCCCTCCAGAAAGAAAGGCAATGCCTGGAAGATCATCAGGCACATGTTTTTTTAAACATTCAAGAGTTAATGATGCTACTTCATCTTCTGGAATTTGATCTGGATTATCAGAACCAGCAGTTATCATATTTGGTTTTAATAATGTTCCTGCAATATCAACATTGTAGTTATCAAGAAAATCAAATAGGGATTTTAATGATCTTGAAGTTGCGTTTAAACAATCTTCTGCTGAATGCTCTCCGTCCATCAAAACCTCAGGCTCAACAATAGGAACCATATTATTTTCTTGTGCAATTTTTGCATATTGAGCTAAAGCATCCATATTTGCATCAATGCATTCTTGTGTGGGAATATCTGTGCCTATATTTATAACAGCTCGCCATTTAGTAAATTTTGCTCCCAATTTTTCATATTCAGAACATCTTTCATCTAGATCATCTAGTCCTTGTGTCAGGGTCTCATTATCTGATTCATTAAAAGGGTTTAAGCCTTTATCAACCTTAATTCCTGGTAAAGCTCCTTGAGCTACAATTACTTCTGTTAGCAATTGACCATCTCTAGATTTTTGCCTGATGGTTTCATCAAATAATATTGTTCCACCAATATTTTCCTTCATTCCTTCAGAAGTAAATAATGTTTCCCTATAATTTCTTCTGCTGTCCTCAGTAGATTCAACAGAAATAGAATCAAATCTTTTAGTGCAAGTTGGATTGCTTTCATCTGCTGCAAGAATTCCTTTTCCGTCAGCAACTATATATTTTGCAATATCACTAAGTCCTGAAAAATTCATGCTTATATTTTAACTTTATTTTGACTTTAACGCTTCAATAGCAGGGAGTAATGAACCTCCCAAATATTCTAAAAAAGCGCCGCCTGCAGTTGATACATAATGAAAATGCTTAGTATCAGAGAATTTATTAATCGCAAAAATAGTTTCTCCTCCTCCAGCAATAACTTTGCTATCTGACTGCTTAAGATAATCTATTAAAGATTTTGTCCCATTTGAGAATTCATCAATTTCAAACATGCCTAAAGGCCCATTCCATATGATTGTTTCACTTGAGTAATCTTTCATTTCTTTATCATTGAATTCTATGTCTAGTATCATCTTATCTTTTGAGATGTTGCTTACTGGCACCAAAGATATGTCTTTTGATTCTATTGATTCTGCTACATAAACTTTTTCTGGCATTATAATTTTTTCTGTTCTTAGCATGTTGCTTGCCATATTAAGCATGTTGTCTTCAACTAGAGATTTACCAATTTCATAGCCAGATGCTTTTAAAAATGTATTGGCTATGCCTCCACCAACCAATACTTTTTGTGATTTTTCAAGAAGACTTTCTATTACTTTTAATTTAGTTGATATTTTTGATCCCCCAACAATGCTATTAAGAGATGTGCTTTCTTTTAAAGCATATTCAATATTTGTCACTTCTTCAGAGAAGAGCATGCCTGCACAAACAATTTCAGACTTTTTGATTGCTCCAAATGTTGAGGCAGACTTTCTGTGAGCTGTAGCAAATGCATCCATTACATAAACATCAAAAGCATCTGCTATTTTTTGAGATAACTCTTCATTATTTTCTTTTTCACCATTAAAAAATCTTATATTTTCTAAAAATGATATGCCTTCCGGAATTGCATCCAGACTATCAGTAAATGACAGTTCTTTTTTTAATTTTTTATCAAACCATTCTTTTATAGGCAAAAGAGAGTAGTTTGAATTGAAATTTCCCTCTGTAGGCCTTCCAAGGTGGCTGATAATACATAAATTCTCAGTTCTTTCTAATATGTGAAGTATTGATGGTAGGGCTGCAGATAATTTTTCATGACTCAATATCTTGCCTTCTTTTATAGGGACATTTAGATCTACTCTTATTCCAACTTTTTTATTATTTAAATCGATCTCTGACAGAGTTTTCATATCAATTGTGAAATCTTCTTAGCAACTTTACTTGGCGTAAACCCGAAATGCTCCATTAAATCATTACCTTTGCCAGATTCTCCAAAGGTGTCTATGCCAATTACCTTATCAGTATGCTTGTACCATGAATTTGGGTGAGAACATTCAACTACAATATTGGTGGTGTTTTGAGAGAATATTTTCTGATAAATAGATTGGTCTTTTTCTAGCTCCTCTAAACATGGAACACTGGCTATATTGGTCTTTGTTCCACTCTCTTCTAAAATTTTTGCTGCTTCTAATACAGTATCGACTTCAGATCCTGTGGCAATTAAATTAATTGTTGAATCTGGAGAATGTTTTATAAAATAACCCCCTCTTTCAACATCTGAGATATTTTCAATTAAAAAATTATTAAGATTTTGCCTTGATAAAATAATTGATGTTGGTCCATCCTTGTTTGTTAAAGCTTTTTTCCAAGCAACTGCAGTCTCAATCAAAGAAGCAGGTCTCCAAGTATGCATGTTTGGAGTAGATCTTAATGTCGTTAAGTGTTCTATTGGTTGGTGTGTTGGTCCATCTTCACCAAGAGCGACAGAATCATGCGAAAAAACATAAATTGTTCTGATTCCCATTAAAGCAGACATACGAACAGCATTTCTGCCATAATCCATAAAAACCAAGAATGTCCCACCATATGGAATAATGCCACCATGCAAAGACATTCCATTCATAATTGCATTCATTCCAAACTCTCTTACGCCATAATAGATATAGTTACCAGATGAATTGGAGTTAACTGATAAAGATGCTTTTGTAATTGTGTTGTTTGAGCCACTTAAATCAGCAGAGCCTCCTATTAGTTCAGGCAAGTGTTCTTTTAGAAATTCAAGGATCATTTGGGAACACTTTCTAGTTGCAATAGAGTCGTTATTTTCCTTTAAGACTTCAATATGGTTATCAAAAGCTTCCATGAAATTTTCAGGAAGATCTCCAGACACTAATCTTTTAAGAAGGGTTGCCTTTTCTGGGTCATTTTTTGCATGATCTGCACAAATTGCTTTCCAATTTTCTTCAAGATTTTTTCCTTTTTCTTTGAAATCCCAATCTGCATAAACAGATTCAGGTATTTCAAAAGACTTGTATTCCCAATCTAAGTTTTTTCTTAATTCGGCAAGCACTTCTTCTCCTAAAGGAGCTCCATGAGAAGATTCACTATCTTGTTTGCTTCCAGCGCCATAACCAATAGATGTTTTGCATACTATCATTGTTGGTTTATTTGATTCTTTGGCTGCAACTATAGCTTGATTAATTTCATCTCTATTGTGTCCATCTATCTCTCCAATTACATTCCAACCATATGATTCACATCTAAGCTTAATGTCGTCCTTGTACCAATCTTTAATTTCACCATCAATAGAAATGCCATTACTATCATAAAAACAGATCAATTTATTTAATTCTAAAACACCAGCAAGAGACATGACTTCATGAGAAATGCCTTCCATTAAACAGCCATCTCCAACAAAGCAGTAAGTTCTATGATCAACTGGCTTTATTTTTTCAGTATTAATTTTTGAAGCGAGAATTTTTTCTGCTATTGCCATACCTATAGCATTAGCTAGCCCTTGTCCAAGTGGTCCTGTTGTTGTTTCAACTCCATCGGTAATGCCATATTCTGGATGGCCAGGAGTCTTAGAGTGTAATTGTCTAAAATCTTTTAAGTCATCAAGAGATAGTTTATAGCCCGTTAAATGTAAAAGGCTATAAAGCAGCATTGATCCATGGCCATTTGATAGAACAAATCTATCTCTATTAAACCAATTAGAATTTGTGGGTGAATGGTTAAAATGATCTCTCCAAAGAACTTCTGCAATATCTGCCATGCCAAGAGGCATGCCTGGATGGCCAGACTGAGCCCTT
>CAYFES010000060.1:0-4355 GCA_964342225.1 uncultured Gammaproteobacteria bacterium | reverse complement strand
TCAATTGTTAAAGGAGATGAAACACATCAAGAAATTGCAGCTGCATCAATATATGCAAAATGCTATAGAGATAAGCTAATGGAGATTTATGGAGCCCAATATTCTCAATATTCTTTAGAAAAGAATAAAGGTTACCCAACTAAACAGCATAAAAGTGCAATTAATGAGCATGGCCTATCAAATATTCATCGAAAAAGTTTTAAAATTTAATGATGGCTAAATTTGTCCATCTTCAAGTCAAATCTCACTTCAGTATCTCTAGTGGGCTGCCTAGAACTAATCAAATAGTTGATAAAGCTTTAGAGAGTGATATGGACTCAGTTGCTCTTACAGATAAGAATTCTTTTTTCGGCCTTGTTAAATTTTATAATTACGCAGTTTCAAAAGACATTAAACCAGTATGTGGAGTTGATTTCGATATTAAAATTAGTGAAAACCTTTATTCCAATATTGTTCTTTTAGCAAAAAATAAAAGTGGGCTAGAAAGTTTATTTAAATTAAGTACCCAAGCATTTACAGAATCTACAAAAGGCAAAATATGCCTATCAGAAAAAGATATTATTGAAAATTCAGATAATCTGATCTGTATCATGCCAAGTGCTTGTGATCATCTTAAATTCTTAGCAGGTAAAGACGATGATAGCGAATTGCAGAAGAAGATAGAAAATTATTCACTAAATTTTAAAGATAATTTTTTTATTGGTGCTTCAAGCTTTGATAAGCGTGGATATAGTCACACAACAAATACTGTATGTGATCAAGCATTTAAAAAGGGGATTCCTGTTGTTGGGTTAAACAATGTTTTATTTTTGTCACAAGAAGATCATCTTGCGCATCAAGCAAAAGTAGCAATAAATAACTCAACCTTATTAAAAGATGAAATTAATAATCCAAATGTTTCATCTGAACAATTTTTTAAAACATTTAAAGAAATGAAGTCCATGCATAGTGAAGACATCCTAAGCAATACAAATGAAGTAGCAAAATCTTGCAATGTTTTTCTAGAAGAAGGCGAATACTATTTACCTTCTTATGAAATAGAAGATAAAAAATCATTAGAAGAATATCTTGAAGATATATCAAAGAGTAAATTAGAAGATTTTTTAAAGATAAATCCTAAACTCGACAAAGATCTTTATCGAGACCGTCTTGAGAAAGAGCTTAAGATCATCATTGATAAAGGATACCCAGGTTATTTTCTAATTGTTATGGATATTGTAAGTTGGGCTAAAGAACAGGAAATACCTGTTGGTCCTGGAAGAGGTTCAGGGGCCGGTTCTCTTGTTGCTTATGTTTTGTCTATTACAGCACTTGATCCACTTGTTCATGGCTTATTATTTGAAAGATTCCTTAATCCAGAAAGAATGTCACTGCCTGATTTTGATATAGATTTTTGCATAGAAGGAAGAGATAAAGTTATTGAGTATGTGCAAAAGAAATATGGAGAAAATTCAGTAGCTCAAATTGGTACCACAGGAACAATGGCTGCAAGAGGTGTCATAAGAGACGTAACTAGAATACTTGGTAAGCCATATGGTTTTGGAGACATGATGGCTAATATGATTCCACTTACACCTGGAATTAAATTAGGAGAAGTAATGAATGCAGCAGAAGATCCAAAAGCTTCAACAGAAAATCAGTCTCCAGAATTGCAAGAATTAAGGAAAACAAATGAAGAAGCAGCTGAAGTTTTAGATCTATCTTTAAAATTAGAAGGTTGTGCAAGAAGCATCGGTAAGCATGCTGCTGGAGTAGTAATAGCACCAAACGATATTCACGAATTTACTCCATTGCATTTTGATGCGGAAACAAACTCTATGGCAACGCAGCTTGATATGTATGATGTTGAAGACATTGGACTAGTAAAATTTGATTTTCTTGGTTTAAGAACACTAACAGTCATAAATAATGCAGTTAAATCAATAGAAAAAATAAATCCTAACTTTAAGCTTAAAGAAATACCTTACGATGATCCTAAAGTCTATAAATTACTAAGTTTAGGAAAAACTAAAGGTCTTTTTCAGCTTGAATCAAGAGGAATGATCGAAGATGTTCTTAAAAAGATGAAGCCTGAAAATTTTGCAGATATTGTTGCTGCGGTTGCTCTATTTAGACCTGGACCACTTGAATCAGGAATGGCTAACGATTATATAAATAGAAAAAATGGAAGGGAAAGCATCATCTATCAGCACCCTTCATTGAAAAAGATTACTAATGAAACTTATGGAGTCTTTGTGTATCAAGAACAAGTTATGGAAGCAGCCCAAGTTCTTGCTTCGTATTCTCTAGGAGATGCAGATAATCTAAGAAGAGCTATGGGCAAAAAGAAAGCTGATGTCATGGAAGCAGAAAAAAGTATATTTGTAGAAGGATGTAAGAACAACAATATCTCAAAGAAAAAAGCCGAGGAAATTTTTGACAATATAGAAAAATTTGCTGGATACGGTTTTAATAAATCTCACTCAGCTGCTTATGCTTTGATAGCTTATCAAACAGGCTATCTCAAGACTCATTATCCATCTCACTTTATAGCTTCTGTATTGTCTTCAGAACAAGATAAAACTGATAAATTAGAGCCTCATGTGAAAGATTGTGAATTAATGAAAGTTGAGATTTTGGCGCCAAGTATTAACACCTCATTTCCTAGTTTTATAGTTAATGAAAAAAATCAAATTGAGTATGGTTTAGGAGCATTAAAGGGTGTGGGCAGAAAATTTGCTGATGAAATCTGTGAAGAGAGGAAAAATGGACCATTCAAAAGTATGATGGATTTCGCATCGAGAGTAGATTTAAGAAAAGGGGGCATTAGGTCACTGAAAAGTATGGCTAAAGCTGGAACTTTTGACAGTCTATGTGAAAGGGATGAAGCAGTTAGTTCTATACAATCGTATCTTGAAGCATCTGACCAAAAATTTAAATCTAAAGAGTCTGGTGTAGTTGATATGTTTGATTCACCTCAAGATATTAAGACTTCAGGCTTTAAACTAGAGAAATTTTCTGAATCAGAGAAATTGAAGATGGAATTAGAATCATTTGGTTTTTATTACAGCAAACATCCAATTTCACTTCTACGAAAAACTCTTTCTTCAAGACTTACGCCAATAAAGAAGCTCATGACATCAAATAATGAGAAATTTATTCCTGTGCTGATAAATAGTAAACGTATTGTTAAAAAAGGTTCTAGCATATTTATTTTTCTAGAAGTATCAGATGAGACAGGATTAATAGATGTTTCTGTGCCAATTGAACTATATGACATGAAGAAAGCCTTATTCAAAGAAAATTCTGTAGTCATGCTGAAGGGGAGCATTATCACTGATGATTATAGAAAGGGAAATTTAGATGATGCAGGCATTAAAATACGAGCATCAGATATCCTCCCTATAGACATAGCAAGAAGTCTGGTAACTTCGAAGATAAAGATTAATGTTCCAAGGTCGGAATTAAAACAGTTTGGCAATGGAAAATTCCAGGAAATTAAAAGTTTAAATGATCCTGATGGCATGGAAGTTGTTTTAAATTTATTGGATGAAGAATTAAACATCTCAAGTGAAATAAAAGTTGACACTTTTAAGATTTCACTCGAGGATAGTACGTTCGAAAAAATTGATGAGATTTTTGGAGAAGATAATTACACTTTAATTTAACAATGGAACAATATTTAGATTTTGAACAACCAATCTACACATGCCTCGAAAAAATAGAGGAATTAAAGAAGGTTGTGCCTGCACCAAGCAACCTTGCTGAAGAAATTGCATTGCTTGAAGAAAAAGCAGGCCAAGAGACGCAAAGAATATACCAGAATCTAAGTCCTTGGCAGAAAGTTCTTGTTGCAAGGCATCCTAATAGACCTCATACGAAAGATTATTTAGAGAATGTTTTCGATGATTTTGAAGAAATACATGGAGATAGGCTTAGTGATGATGATATGGCTATAATTGGAGGTTTTGCCTTCTTAGACAATTATCCAGTTGTTGTTATAGGGCATGAGAAAGGGAGAGAAACTGAAGAAAGAGTCAATCGTAACTTTGGTATGCCTCATCCATCAGGATTTAGAAAAGCAAATAGATTAATGAAGCTCGCAGAAAAATTCTCTTTGCCTGTAATCACATTAATAGATACTCCTGGTGCATACCCTGGAGTCAAAGCTGAACATTCAGGACAGCATGAAGCAATTGCAAAGAGTTTAGAAGTGATGTCTGATCTTAGGACACCTATTATTAATTTAGTTATTGGTGAGGGTGGTTCAGGTGGAGGTTTTGGTATTGGTTTAGCTGATAAGATAGGCATGCTTGAATATTCTATTTATTCTGTTGCATCACCTGAAGCATGCGCCTCAATTCTTTGGAGAACAG
>CAYFES010000059.1:0-4468 GCA_964342225.1 uncultured Gammaproteobacteria bacterium | reverse complement strand
TAGAAGTCATAAACAAAGAAAGCCAAGAACAAAAAGCACAGGATTCTTTATGGGGCCTTTCTTGGTCTGTAGATGATATAAAAGCAGCGCACGAAAGATTGGTAAGTAAGGGTGTAGAAGTGACAAATGTGAAAGATGGAATAAAGCCAAAAACTTTAGTCTGTAGCATTAAATCTCACACTAGAGGAGTGCCTACACTTTTAATCCAACATCTTTAAAAATAATGCTATATTCATCAAATAGGTGTTAAAAATGGTATACATAAATAGAATAATTTCTTTAGTTGCTCTTTGTTTATTCTCACTTTCTATTTTTTCAGATAATCATGCATCAAATGCAGATACTGTTATTGAAAAAGAGAACAATGGTTTGCTTTATATTGGTTTAGGCTCTGCAGATGATTCAGAAATAGTTGGTGAAGAGCCATGGTCGGTAGGTTTTATATTTAGAGATGAAAATAATTTCTATGGCCTTGATATTGCTGGTGAGGGAGTCAAGATAAATCAAGCAAGAGATTATAGTGATGGCACTTATTATGTCGAATCCACAGAACAAGCAACTTCATTTAACCTTATTGCTGGCATTAAAGTAAGTGGAAATTCTAATTTACGTACAGATTTAGGTCTTTTAATTGGAATAATAGAACAGTCAGAGGAATGTCCCAGTTCATATTCTGGATATAATTGTTACTACTCTTCTTATTATGAGAATCGTTCTGATGTTGAGTACACGTTCAATTATGGTTTAGCCCTACATGCAACTTATGATCGAGTGACATTTGGGATCAGAGCTACAGGTGAAAGCACCCAAATTATTTTTGGATTTAATTTTTAGTGTTTTTATAGGTAACTTTAAAAATTTTATTAGATCGATCATCTGAAATAAGCATCGATCCATCTCTCAAAACTAATGGTGCAGCAGGTGCACCCCAAGATGTCTCTCCTTTAAGCCAACCATCAATAAAAACTTCACTTGATTCAACTAAACCATCATTAGTTTTAAGAAAGAGCACTCTATAACCAACCTTTCCTGCTGGTCTATTCCATGATCCATGTTGAGCTACAAAAATTCCATTCTTATAGCGATCTGGAAACATTGACCCATTATAAAATTTCATTCCTACTGGGGCAGTATGTGCTTGAAAGTTCCAGACTGGCTTAGAGAACTCAAATCCTTCTGGAATTTTGAAGCCATCATCTTCTACGTCAGCACCATGAATATATGGAAAGCCAAAATGTTCTCCTTCATACTCCACTTTATTTAATTCACATGGTGGTATGTCATCTCCCATCCAGTCTCTGCCATTATCGGTAAAATACATTTCTCCTGAAGTTGGATGCCAGTCAAAACCGACACTATTTCTAACTCCATCTGCATATATTGATAGGTTATTGTCCGAGAGCTTTAATATGGTGCCAAATCTTTCATCTTCTTCATCACACACATTACAAGGAACACCTTCTGCTATATAAAGATTTCCATCAGGACCAAAATCAATCCATTTCCACCCATGCCAGCCTCTTTTCATAGGATTCCACATGCCATTCCTTGGTAAATCATCAAAGAAAACCTCAGCTACAAAACCTGTACCTAAAGACATTCTTTGTTCTATGTTCTTTATGATTAAAATTTTATCTATTTCAGCAATATATAAATTGCCTTCATGAAGAGCGACTCCACTTGGAGCATTTAAGTCTTCTAAAAGTACTAAAGATTTAGTGTTGTTGTCTTTTTTTATGGCATAAACATTACCAGCAGACCTGCTGCCAACAAAAATATAGTTATCTCCTTCAACCATTTGGCGGGGATTAGTTATTTCAGCATTAAAAACCGATATCTCAAATCCTTCAGGAACATTTAATTTTGAGAGATCAGAAGAAACAAACTGAGACAGAAATATTATAAATATGAGGATTATTTTTTTATGTAAAAAATGCATTTTGTGCTAGTTTAATCTAATAAGGGGACAAATATGAAATATGTAAACATTTTTTTATTTCTGGCTTTTGCTATGAATTCTGCACAAACAATTCCAGATAATTTAACTGCAGAAAGATTGAAAGAGATGCCAGATGCAGTTGTAGATAGAATTCTTGATAGTTTAAGAGAAGAAGATAGTGATTCTACAACAATTGATAGTTTTTTAAGTGACGGTGAGTTTAAAACATATGATGGTTTTTTAACGATACATCAAAAAGTAGGAAAATTAGAGAGAGCGGATGATGAATACTATCTTGAGATAAAGGAAGAACAACTAAACTCAGAGTTTATATATTTTGCTTATGTTTTAAATGCCCCCCAAGCAGCAGGAGTTAGAGGAGGAGCTATTGGCCAAGGAGCAGTACTAGAATTCAGAAAATTTAAAGATGGAATTGCTCTATATAAAAAGAACACTTATTTCTCTAATGAAACCGATAACAATATTGCCAAGGCAGACTTAACAAATATTATCGAGGCTTTTTTAGCTGAATTAGACATTGTGGCTGAACAAGATGGAAGGGTCGTCATAAAAGCTGATGATTTATTTATGGAAGAGACTTTAACTAGTGTGTCTCCAAATCTTCCTCCAGAATATAGAAATCGTGTCGCACTGAATCTTGGAAAATTAGATGCAGATAAAACCTATGTTAACCAAGTTAGAAATTATCCAAAAAATACAGCTGTAGAAGTAAACTTTAGCTTTGAAAATACAAGACCTAATCAAAGAAGAGCTGTTTATGCAGTAGCAGATGCAAGATTTACATCTATTTCAGCAAGACATCTTTTTGTAGAGATGCCAGACCAGAATTTTACCCCTAGAGTAGCAGATCAAAGAGTAGGTTATTTCTCTCAAAGAGTAACCGATATGTCTACCTATGATAATTATCCGCAGCGAGATTTAATTAATCGATGGAGGCTTGTCAAAAAAGACCCAGGTGCAGAATTATCTGAACCTGTAAATCCAATTGTCTTTTGGGTAGAAAAGTCTACTCCAGAAGAAATTAAACCTATGGTAGTAAAAGGTATTGAGGTATGGAATATCGCATATGAAAGAGCAGGTTTTAAAAATGCTGTGGTAGCTAAGATTCAGCCTGATGATGCAGAATGGGATGCCGGAGATATCCGTTATAACGTGGTTAGATGGTCCTCGTCACCAGAACCGGGTTTTTCTGGTTATGGTCCAAGTATTGGTAATCCAAGAACTGGTGAGCTGATAGCGGCAGACATTGTACAAGAATTTAATGCCATAAAAAGAGGTTACAACTACAGAAAAATTTGGGGCTGGACTCCAGAAAATGATCCGCTAGAACAATGGATAGTAAGCCTTACGATGCATGAAGTTGGCCATACAATTGGCTTAAGGCATAACTTCACTGCCAGCTATCTTTGGGGACCAAAAGAAATACATGATGTAAGCATTACTGGCGATAGCACCATTGCATCAATAATGGACTATGACCCAATCAATATAGCTCCACCAGGAATGAAACAAGGAAAATATTTTCCAACTGTACCAGGAGAGTATGATAGGTGGGCAATTCAATTTGGATATAGTCCAGAGCTTTCTGATCAAGAAAGGGCAGAATTATTAGCCCTCTCAATTCTACCTCCTTATACATATGGAACTGATGGAGACACGATGTCTTCTCCAGGAAGAAACATAGACCCAAGAGCAAAAAGATACGATATGTCCAATGATGTTGTTACATATACTGCAGATAGATTTATCGTACTTGATAATAAAATTGCTGAGCTTAATGAAATTTTCTCCGATGAAGGCGAGAGTAAAAATGATTTTGCGGACACTTTCTACAGTTTAGTAAGAGACAAGGGAAGATTTATGGATGCAGTATCAAGGCAAGTAGGAGGTGTTTATGTAACTAAACTGGTGAACGGACAGGACAGCGTTAATGCCTATGAGCCAGTACCTTATGAAAAACAGAAAGCAGCAATGAATTTAATCATAAATAAATTCTTAGCAAATGGAGTATGGACCTTTGATCCAGCTATTCTTAAAAACCTACAGAGAGAAAAAAGAGCAACCGGCTATTCCAGTGATGGAAATGAAGACCCTCAATTACATGAAATGGTAACAGGTATGCAGGCCCGTGTATTAGCAGCTCTTTTACATCCTGCTGTTATGACGAGATTGGTAGATTCTGCACAATATGGCAATACTTATATGCCTGAGGAAGTATTAAGCGATCTATTTAATGGTCTGTTCGTAAGAAATGAAGATCCAGATACTTTTAAAAGGAATATACAATCTGCTTATGTTGATGGTTTAATTTCTGCCTTTAAAGAAGATAGTGAATACGACGAGATATCAAAAGCAGCTGTTTTTACATCTCTTACTAAAATACAAGATTTCACCAAAGGCAACTTTAGAGATGACGAAACAAAAAGTCATTATCAGTATCTAAATTGGAAAGTAACAAACTTTCTAGATGGCAAGGTTTTTAACTTTTTAGAAAAATAGGTTAAATTA
>CAYFES010000058.1:0-4480 GCA_964342225.1 uncultured Gammaproteobacteria bacterium | reverse complement strand
AAAAGAAGTTATACCTTTTTCTTTATTCAATATGAGAACAGACATTAATCTAGGTCATCAAAAAGGGAATCAATCTTTCTGACATCATTTATATGAGTATCATAGAAAAAATTCAATTCAGGTACTTTCTTTATAGGAAGTAAATTTGATAAATTTTTCCTAATCTTCCATGAATTATCGTTAAGAAATTTCTCTAAATCTTTCTCAGAAAGATTTGAGTTTATTGTAGAGAAATATACTTTAGCTTTTGATAGGTCTCTAGATGTATCAACATGATTGATGCTTATAAAACCACAAGAATCTTTTAAATCAGAAGTCTGAATAAAATTTGCAATTTCTTTTTTCAAGTTATCGTTAACTCGAATAATTCTGTCTCTTTCCATTAGATAGAGCGTTTTTCTTCTTTTTGTTCAAAATTTTCAATAATATCTCCAGGTTTGATATCGAGATAATTTTTTATTCCTATACCGCACTCTGTTCCATTCTGAACTTCTTTTACGTCATCCTTAAATCTTCTTAGTGAATCTAGTTCGCCTTCATGTATTACAACATTATCTCTGAGAACCCGTACATGTTTTTCTCTTCTGACTAAACCTTCAGTTACTAAGCAGCCAGCCACTAAACTAAATTCAGGTGATTTAAAGACTTCTTTTACTTCAGCTAGACCAAGAATTTTTTCTGAATATATTGGCTCAAGTAGACCACTCAACAATCTCTTAGTGTCTTCAATCAAGTCATAGATTACACTGTAATAAGCAACTTCTATTCCCTCTTCTTCAAGAATTTTCTTGGCTTTGTTATCTGATCTTACATTAAAACCAATTATTCTAGCTCCAGTTGTAATAGCTAGATTAACGTCTGATTCAGATATTCCGCCTACTCCTGAACTAACAATATCAACATCAACTTCTTCATTGCCAATTTTTTTCAATGAATTGTTTATGGCTTCACTAGTGCCAGCAACATCTGATTTTATTATCACTCTTAATTTATTTATTTTTTCTTGATCAAGCATCTCAAAAGCAGATTTAGATGTCATGACATTCCTATCGTTTTTATCTTTAAGGAAAGATAATCTTGAATCTATTATGGTTCTAGCATCTTTTTCATTAGCCATTACATTAAACACTTCTCCTGCAGCTACACAATCTTCTAAACCAAGCACTTCAATAGGTGTTGAAGGTCCTGCTTCTTTTATTTCTTGTCCTGAACTATCGGCTAGTGATTTGATGCGGCCTTTCTTCTCTCCAGCTACGATAATATCTCCTGTCTTAAGAATTCCATTTTGAACAAGAAATGTTCCTAGAGGGCCTTTAAAGCGATCAAGCTTAGATTCAAGAACTACACCATTTGCTAAACCTTCTATTGGAGCTTTAAGTTCAAGCATTTCAGATTCAAGCTCTATTGCATCTAATAAGCTATCAATACCTTTTTTGGTAGTTGCTGATACAGGGATCATTTGTACTTTACCTCCCCATTCCTCAGAAACTATTTCATGTTTAGCTAAATCTCCTTTTACTTTCTCAAGATCTGCAGCATCTAAGTCTATTTTGTTCATTGCAACAATAATTGGAACATTAGCAGCCTTAGCATGAGTTATAGCTTCTTCTGTTTGAGGTTTAACACTGTCATCTGCGGCAACAACCAAAATAACAATATCTGTAGTATCAGCCCCTCTTGCTCGCATTGCAGTAAATGCTTCATGGCCAGGTGTGTCTATAAAAGTTATTTTCCCTTTTTTTGTCTTAACCTCATACGCTGCTAAATGTTGAGTTATACCTCCAGATTCACTCTCTACAACATTTGTTGACTTAATAGCATCGAGTAAAGAGGTTTTACCATGATCAACATGGCCCATTACGGTAACAACTGGGTGCCTTCTAGAAGGAGATTTTTCATCAGAAAAATTAGAAATAACTTGAGGGTAATTAGTTTCTTCTTCTTTAAGTTGTTGCTCTTCTTCAAATTTAACTTCAAAACCAAATTCTTCAGCAACAAGAACAGCAGTTTCCTGATCTATTTCATCATTTAAAGAAGCCATTTCACCAAGTTCAACGAGCTTTTTAACAACTTCATTACCTCTTCTATTTAGCTTTCTTGATAAATCATTAACTCTTATAGAGCCGTTAATGTTCACAGACTTCTTTGATTGTTTAGCTTTCTTTTGTGTTTCTGGTCCTGAAGGATCCTTCGATTTTTTAACTTTCTCTTTTTTTGGAGCAGCTTTTGGAGCTTGTGGAGTTGGAACAATAGCCTTTGACTTATCTTCTGTTCCAGAATCTTTTGAACTTCGAATAAATGCAAGAAGTTTCTGTTTATCTTCGTTAGATACTAAGTCCTCTACACTAGTTTGTGAAAGACCAGCAGCAATCATTTTGTCAAGAAGAACCTGTGGATCTATCTTTAGAATCTCAGAAAGTTTTTTTACAGATATATCCAATTACAATTCTCCTCAATTAAACCATGGCTTTCTAGCCTCCATTATAAGAGCTGATGCTTCTTTTTCAGTTATCTTATCTGATATATCCATTAGCTCAGGCACTGACATTTCAGCAAACTCTTCTAGGTTCTTTATGTTATTTTGACTTAATGCACTAAGAACATCATTGGTGATACCACGTAAATTCACTAGACCTTCTTCCATTGTTGGATCATTAAAATCTTCATTAAATGCATCTTGAAGAAGCAGCTCATTTGCTTTTTCAGTAACTTCTGTTGTTCTTTTAGCAGTTTTAAATATTTTCTCTAGATTTTCTTGGCTTGCATCCACCACTTTCTCTAATGTTTCCATCTCAGCTGCTACTAATTGTTCTTTTTCTTTATCTGATAATTCTAAACGATTTGCCACTTGCTCATATTTCTCAACAAGACTTGAATCTTGGTATTCTTTGAATTGCTCTTTATTAAGAACCTGAAAAGACCAGCCAATCATATGAGTCATTAATCTCAAATTTTGCCCATTTTTACCAATAATCTGTGCTTGGTTTTCTTCTTCAACTTCTAGGACTAGAGTTGATGTCCTTTCATCGACTAAGATTGAGTAGATTTTTACTGGCGCCAAGCAATTAACAACAAATTCTGCAGGATTATCGCTATGAATAAAAATATCTATTCTTTCATTACCAATTTCATTTGAAACTGCTTGCACCCTTGAACCTCTCATTCCTACGCATGCTCCGACTGGATCAATTCGACCATCATATGTTTTTACAGCTATTTTTGATCGATAGCCAGGATCTCTAGCAATTGCTTTAATTTCAATTGTTCCCTCAGAAATCTCTGGTACCTCTTGGGTAAATAATTCAACTACAAGCCTCTCATCAGTCCTGCTTAAAATAATCTGAGGGCCTCTAGGAGTAGTAACAATTTCTTTAATTACGGCTCTTATTTTGTCGTTTAATTTAAAAATCTCTCCTGGAATTATTTGGTCTCTTGGAATTTGCGCATTAAGATCTTCCTCAATTTCTAAAAGTAAAAAATCTCTGTTAATTCTTTTTACCTGTCCTGAAATGACTTGCCCTACAAGACTCTCATACTTTTCTGTTATCTTGCTTCTTTCAGCTTCTCTAACTTTCTGAATGATTACTTGTTTTGCAGCTTGAGCCGATATACGACCAAAATCTATATTTTCAATTTCTCTAGTTGCGATACCCTCTTCAACTACATGATCTGATATATCTTTTTCAGTGATCTCAAAAATTTGATCCACAAGATCTTCTTCAGCTACAATCGTCCAATTTCTGAAAGTTTTGTATCCTCCAGTATCTCTATTAATTTCTACACTTATGTTAGCTTCATCTTCGGTAAGCTTTTTTGTAGCGCTTGAAATAGCTTCTTCGAGAGCTTCAAAGATTATTTCTTTATCAACTCCCTTCTCCATTGAAACTGAATCTACTACTTCTAAAATCTGTTTATTCATTTTTCTTCTTATTTAATTGATCTTCTAAATCTAATCTACATTTCTCTACATTGCTTAATTCAAGCAATAGAGTCTCTCCTTCTGTTTTGACAGAAATTTCTGATTCCAAAACTTCTAGGAGAGTGCCTTTAATTTTTCTAAGGTTATTCACCTTAGAGAAGAGTGTTAATGATACTACATCTCCAATAAAATTTTTATATTGTTTGCTATTAAATAATCTTCTATCTAATCCAGGTGAAGATACCTCAAAACTGCCAAATTCAGAGAAAATTGATTCAAATTGGAAATGATAATCAATTTCTCTGCTTATTTTTTCACAATCATTTAAATCAACACCTTGAATTGCATCAATAAAAATTCTTAATATTCTTCCTTTTCCCTTTCCAGATGTTATTTCAATACCCCAAAGCTCGCATCCAGATGCTTCTATTATGGGCCCAAGGAAAAGTTCGATATCTCTTTTAATCATTGTAATTGGTAGCGGGGGATGGATTTGAACCATCGACCTCCGGGTTATGAGCCCGACGAGCTACCAGACTGCTCTACCCCGCAGTGACGTAA
>CAYFES010000057.1:0-4612 GCA_964342225.1 uncultured Gammaproteobacteria bacterium | reverse complement strand
GGAATGGACTCTGAAAGAGAAAGAATTTCTTTATCTCTTGTTTCCTAGCAAAAGATTTTTGTTTTAAATACAATCAAATAATGTCTCAGAAAAAACTAATCATTGCATTGGATTTTGCCAATCTAGATGAAGTCAAAAAAATAATTGAACACATTAATCCAAAACAATCTATGGTAAAAGTTGGTCTTCAATTATATGTATCTCAGGGAAAGATAGTTCTAGATTACTTAACAGAAAAAGGGTTCGAGATATTTCTGGATTTAAAACTGCATGATATTCCTAATACTGTTAATAGAACAGTTAAAGAGATCTCAAATTTTAATGTAGCAATGACAACAATACATCTTCAGGGAGGCAGAGATATGATAGAAGCTGCCTTAGAAAGTTCATCAAAAACAAAAATAATAGGTGTTAGCGTTCTGACTAGCTTAAATGATAAAGATATGAATGAAATGCATGGAAGCAGTTTTAATGACCAATTTGGAAGACTTATGAAGCTAGCAGAGAGCACTAAAATTGATGGTATTGTTTGTAGCCCTCAAGAGCTTAAGCAGCTTAAAGAATTCAATAGAATAAAAGTTGTGCCTGGAATAAGAAATGAACTAACCAGCGATGATCAGAAAAGAACAATGAGTTCAAAAGAAGCTTATGAAAATGGTGCAGATTTTATAGTTGTGGGTAGACCCATAACACAAGCAGATAATATTAAAGAAACTATTTTAAATTACATGTAAAAATGAATTTTTTAAATTTTATAAAGACTATTGATAAAAATAAGCTGTTTAATGAGTCAGAACATAAGATAAAAACTTCAAATATCTTAATAGATCAATCAAATCAGAATATATCTAAAGAAACTTATAAAAATTTTCAAAAATTTATTGATGACAATAATTTTATTGAGCGTTTTCAAAAAATTTTAGAAGGAGAAGTATGTAATGCAAGTGAAAATAAACCAGCAACACATTTTCAATATAGAGCAGAAGGAAATAATTTATATGAATCAAATCTAAAAAATCTAAAAGCTGTTTCTAATAAATTAAAAGATAAAAAGATTATTGTATTTTTTGGTATAGGTGGCTCTTATCTTGCTCCGAATCTACTTAATGAAGTGTTTGGTAGTTCAAATAAGCAAATTATTTTTATTACTGGAAGTGATCCAGATGAATATAAAGATTTAGAAAAAAATAATCTAAATGATGCTGCATTTATTTTAGCCACCAAATCTTTTTCTACTACAGAGACATTAACAAGCTATCAATCAGTAACAAATGGAGAATTTTTATCAGATACATTTGCAATAACTTCAAATATTGATGATGCAAAACATTATGGCATTAGTGATGAAAATATTATTCCTATGGATAGCTCCATGGGAGGGCGTTTTTCTATTTGGGGACCAATAAATTTACTTTTTTATCTAATCCATGGAGAAGATAAATATAAAGAATTTTTAAAAGGCGCAGAAAAATCAGATCAATTGTCTTTGAATAAAGATATTAGTCAAAATCCATCACTAACTTTATCTATTCAAGATGTAGTTATGAATAATGTATGTGAAATTGAGTCTACTCTTGTAATTAATTATGACTGGAAACTAAGAAACTTTTATCAATATGTGCAGCAAGTAGAAATGGAATCAACAGGAAAATCTGTTGATCAAAATGGGAAAGAGCTTGATTATCAGACTGGCATGATAGTTTGGGGTGGTTTTGGGCCTAGATCTCAACATTCTTTCTTTCAGCAAGTTTATCAAGGTACCAAAAACTATAATCTGTACTTTGTGACCACTAAATCAGATCAACTAAATTACAAACAGTTTCTTGGACAATCAAAGTCATTAAAAGATGGCAATGATCGGGAATCAGATATAAATAAAAGAGTTTCAAAAAGAAATTTTACAACTATTGAGTTAAATTCTTTAACTCCTGAAACTTTAGGAGAGCTTATGGCTATGTGGGAGAACAAAGTTATATTCAATAGCTTCTTCTGGAATATAAACCCATTTGATCAATGGGGGGTTGAGTTAGGAAAAACGAATACAAAATCTGAACTTGATAAATAAGCTTAAAAAAATCTCTTCAAGTTTTCCAAATAATGCAGGAATATATAAATTCCTGTCTGATTCGGAAATACTCTACATAGGTAAAGCAAAGAATTTAAAAAAAAGAATAAATAGTTACTTTTCTGGAAAACAGACTTATAAAACTCAAAAACTAATCTCTTGTGCAACAAGTTTAGAGTATGTAACAACTAACAATGAAGTAGAGGCCTTATTGTTAGAACAAAATTTAATAAAATCAGAGAAACCTAAATTTAATATTCTTTTGAGGGATGATAAGAGCTATCCATTCATTCATCTTGATGAGACACATACGTTTCCTCGCATTGCATCAAAACGTGTCTTAAAGAGGCATGATGGTTTATATGGGCCATATACAAATGCTCATGCAACAAAGATTGCAGTAAATCAAATACAAAAAGTTTTTCAGCTAAGAACATGTACAGATAATTTTTTTAGAAATAGATCAAGACCATGTATGGAACATCAAATTGGAAGATGCACAGCACCATGTGTAGGTTTAATATCAAAAGCTGACTACAGAAAGGATGTAGAAAATGCGAAATCAATTTTGAAGGGTAACCTTAAGAAGTTAGAGAAAAGCATGCAGAATGAGATGTTCATTGCATCAGATAAGGAAGAATATGAATTAGCAGGAAATATTAGAGATCGTTTAGAACATCTTGAAAAAATTAATCAGAAGCAAATTATTTTCTCAAAAGGAAGCAATACTAGAGTAATTTCAATTAAAACAAATGAAAAAAATATTTCTGCAGCTGTAATACAGATCGAATCAGATAGATTCATTAACATTCAAAAATTTTTGTTTAAAAATCATTTGCAGAAAGATGATTACTCGGCCTTTTTGGAGTTCATTCCAAGCCTTATACAAAAATATTCATCTGTGACAAAAATAATCAGCGAGTTTGATGTTGCAGAAAATGATACTTTTGGAAATGTTCGATTTGAAGCACCTAAAAAGGGTAAAAAATTAGAATGGCTAAAATTAGCTGATAAAAATGCACTTGAAGGATTACTGAAACAAGAACAAAAACATCAGAAATATGTCCAATCTTTAGATTTCCTTGCAAGAAATATCGGAATTAAAAAGAACCCTTCAATAGTTGGTTTTGATGTTAGTGGAATATCAGGAGATATAAAAACAATCTCATGTGTTAATTTCACCTCTGATGGACCTAATAAGTCTTTATATAGATTTTTTAGAGTTCCTATAGATATTTCAAGCTCAGATTTAGATTCATTGGTTTTTGGAGTGAATAAGTACCTAGATTTAGTTGACTCTATTGATTTGTTATTAATTGATGGAGGTAAAACCCATATGAACTATGTTAAAGAACGATTAAAAAAAGATATTGAGTGCATATCTGTTTCAAAAGGGGCAAAGAGAAAATATGGCTTTGAAACTCTACATACAAGAATTGGTTCTTATGATTTCCAAAATTCAGAAGATATTTCTAAATTATTTTTAGATATTAGAGATGAAGCACATAGATTTGCTTTAAAAAATTTTAAGAGCAATAAAAGAAAGAATCTAAAAAAGCATTTTCTTTTTGATATTAAAGGCGTAGGACCTAAAACTGTACAAAAAATTTATCAAAAATATACATCCTTAAGATCATTAGCTAGATTGTCGGATCTAAAAATTTCAAAAGATCTAAACATAAAATTAGAATTGGCAAAAGAGATTCAAAGTCTCATAAAAGAGCTCTATAATTGAAATATGAGTTGTTGTAGATTCCATCTAGCTATAGCTGTTAAAGATATAGATGAAGCAAAGTCATTTTATTGCGATTTTCTTGGATGTGAAGAAGGTAATTCTGAAAAAGGCTGGGTAGATATCAATTTTTGGGGTAATGAACTAACACTGCATATAGCTGGAGAAGATGAATTAAAAATGACCCACCGACATCATGTTGATATGGCTGAAGTCTGTGTACCTCATTTTGGAATTCATCTTTTAAGAGAAGATTTTGATGAAGTAAAGAGAAGAATTCAGTCAAGTGATGAATATGATTTCTTGGATGCGCCTTTTTTAAGATTTAAGGACGGCTATAGAGAACAAGAAACCTTCTTCATTAGAGATCCAAGTGGGAATGCTATAGAAATAAAAACTATGAAAACTCCTGAATCTCTTTGGGATACAACCTCTTGATTAAATTGATAAATCATATATTATTTGCTGTCTATGCTATTCAATAATAATTCTTTCATGTGCTAATTCTATGCGCTTGTTATTTTTAAAACCTAAACTAATTTGAGACCACAAAGAAGAAGAAGACCACCTCAGGCACCTATTAATCAGTTTGTTAAAGCTCAAAAGCTAACGGTTATATCTGAATCAGGTGAAAAATTAGGAACTTTTAGTAAATCCGATGCTATTGAGCTAGCCAAAGATAAAGGCTTAGACCTGTTGCAGATAACTTTTGATAAAGAGCCATGTGTAGCAAAGATTATTGATTATGGTAAGTTTAAATTTAATCAGAAGAAAAAGAAGTCTGCCGCTAAGAAGAATCAAAAAAGAATTGAACA
>CAYFES010000056.1:0-5023 GCA_964342225.1 uncultured Gammaproteobacteria bacterium | reverse complement strand
TTGGTAGCGGACAAGATTTTCCTCCATTCATAGCTATTGACAACCCATTCTTAACACAGAATTCTGTCGATATTATGACTTCATACGGCTTAGACGGTGTTTATGTTTCTAAGTCACAGGTTGACTTACTACAAAAAGGTGACGGTGGTTATACTGTCGAAAACCATAACTCAACATCTATGTATGCAGTTGGGTTAGAAGGTGAATTTGCTCTTGATGATCGTGATTTCCAATGGTCAATGGGTTATTCATTAGGTAATACTGATATTTATTCAGACGCTCCAGGCGTTGTAGGTGCTCGATATTGGGCAGCATTAAACGTTGGTATTAACCCTACTACAGGCGAAATAGACTGTAAGATGAACTATGATCCAGATTGGGATCCAATGAACTTCCAGCCTATATGGCAAGATCCATCATACTTTGGTGGTAGCTTAGGTTATGGACCAAGTCTTCTTGGCGAACCTGGAGATTGTGCACCACTTAACATTATGGGTAGAGGCGCACCTTCACAGGCTGCAAGAGACTACGTTGGAACAAGCCTTAGAACTTCAGCTTATATTGAGCAAGAGCTAACTTACGTTAACTTCGCAGGTGACATACTAACATTACCAGCTGGTGAACTTAAGATGGCTGTTGGTTATGAAGGCCGAGTTGAGCAAGGTGATTATAAGTCTTCACCAATTCAGGATATGGCATTAACAAGATCAGCTGCAAGACCTGCACTTGGTGGTGGTTATGAAGTTGATGCAGAATACTGGGAAATCAGTGTTCCTCTTGTTGGTGGTGATATATCCTTACCAGGCATGATGTCATTAACAGCAGACTTCTCTGGAAGAACTATTGATAGCTCTTCTTCAGGTAGTTTTGATGTTGAAGCAACATCTTTAGCTTGGAGAATAATGGATGACCTAACAATTAGATATTCTGAGCAGACAGCTATTAAAGCTCCTGACTTAGGAGATCTTTTCTTACCTCAAGTAACATCTTATAGCACAGGTAATGACCCATGTGACTATAGAAATAGAGGATTAGGTAGAAACCCAGATGTTAGAGAAGCTAACTGTTTAGCAGAAGGTCTAGCACCAGACTTTATTAGTATAGTTGTTAACGCAACTGCACAAGGTGTATTTGGTGGTAACCCAAATCTGTTTAATGAAACAGCTGAAACAGAAGCTTTAGGATTAGTTTACGTACCGACTTGGTTCAGTGATGTAGCGTTCGGCGATCTTAGATTTGCTGTTGACTACATTAAAATTGGACTAACAGACTATGTAACATCCTTCTCTTTAACACAAAACATGGAAGCATGTTATGACTTCGAAGATTATCCAAACCAATACTGCGGAAAATTTGAAAGAGATGCAGATGGTCAGGTTATTTACTTCGAATCAGGACTTGTTAACGCTGGTTTAATTAACTTTGCTACGTACGTATGGAAAGCAGACTTTGCATTCGATCTTGCTGAAATGGCATCATTCGTTTCAAGAGATAACGTAGCAATGGATCTAGGTTCAATGGCCGTAAGATGGAGAGCTTATCAAGAAGTGTATTATGAAAGTGCTGCATCTGGTAAGCCAGAAGACCTTGAAAGTTACACTGGTGAATTCGGTAATGACGAGTGGTTCTATGACACAAGTGTTGAATACAGCAAAGACAAGTGGTATGCCTATGTACAAGGTAACTCAAGGTCTGGTGGTGTGATCAACAAATTCCAACAGTATGATGATGAGTACTTAGATTACGATGGTAATCCAATAAGTGAGTACAAAGGTTATACAGTATGGAACGGTGGTCTAGGCTACAGAGCTTCAGATGATCTTACGCTAAGATTGAACTTCACAAACCTCATGGACTATGACGGTACTGAAGAAGATGTCTTCGATAAAGAGATCAACTTTATTTCTGTAGGTCGTCAGGTAACCGCAAGTGTTAACTGGAAATTTTAATTAAGTAATCTTTCGATTAAAAAGGGGAAGGAAACTTCCCCTTTTTTTTATTCTAAAATACTGTATACTTATACAGTATGAGTGAAATGATAGACTATTTTTTAAAAGACCCTATAGATGATGCGTATATAAAGAAAATCGCATTTCAATACTTTGATTCAGACTATAGTTCAGCACAGAACTTTTTAAATCATCTTAAAGAGCAAAATAATGCTGAAAAAGCCTTTAATAAGCTTTCTTAAGAACAATATTTAAATTACTATTACTACGCTTCTAATACGACATTAGGAGTTAAGCCATTACCAATTATGAATTTAAAAGATTTTATGACTTTATTGATTGTATCCATCTTGTGGGGCGGATCTTTTTTATTTCTAAGGTTATTGGTTATAGATGGTTTAGAGCCTTTGCAGATTGTGTCCATAAGGATGCTTCTAGCAGCTATATTTATAGCACCTTTTTTTGCTCTTAAAATGAAAAAATATTCATTCTATGATCATGGATTTTCAATTTTGCTAATAGGTATATTAAATACTGCATTACCATTTACTCTATTTTCTTATGCGTCATTAAGTTTAGGGGCTGGTTCTTTATCTATATTGCAGGCAACTGTTCCAATTTTAACGGCTTTAATATTATTCTCTCTGTATAGGGGTGAATTTTCTTACTTTAAGCTTATAGGGGTTTTAATTGGCCTATTTGGCCTATTCTTTCTGGTTGGCCCATCAGGCAACTTAGATCTATTTTCTTCAATGTTATGCGTTATAGCATCGCTTTCTTATGCAATTGCAGGCGTATATCTTTCAAAGACACCTTCTAACGTGAGCAATTCATTTATAGGCATGGGATCAATAATTGTGGGAGCAATTGTATTATCACCATTTTTATTTTTTTATTCTGACAGAATGTATGAAATATCCTCAATATCATGGCTTTACTTAGCTTTGTTAGGTGTAATCAATACTTCTCTTGCCTATGTTCTATTTATTAAGTTAATTAAGAGAATAGGGCCGATAAATGCATCATTTGTTACTTATTTAGTTCCTGTATCAAGCATATTCTTAGGAATAGTAGTTCTTGATGAAATTCTGACAACAAGCATGATAATTGGTACGGCACTTATATTTTTGGGAGTCTTTTTTGCTAACAAGCAAAAAGCAGCTAATAAATAATTATTTTCTAACCACTTCTTTGGGTCCGATATGTTTTCGATTTCTTGATTTTGCTAAATCTATTTGTTTCTGTCTGTTTTTATAACGTTCAATCTGTTTAGGCGTTTTGTTATCAACACAATTTGGACAAGATACACCACGAATATATTCTTTTGATTCTTTATCGTTTTCTGTAATTGGCATTCTACAGCCATGACACATATCATAGGTGCCTTCTGATAAATCATGCTGAACAGACACTCTGTCATCAAAAACAAAACATTCACCTTGCCATAAACTTTCATTTGACGGCGTTTCTTCTAAATATTTTAGTATTCCACCCTTAAGGTGATAAACATTGTCAAAACCATCTAGTTTCATGAAAGATGATGCCTTTTCACATCTAATTCCTCCTGTGCAAAACATGGCAATATTTTTATTTTTCTTATCTTGCTTAGAAAATTTTTGTTTCTTTACCCATTGTGGAAATTCTCTAAATGTTTCAGTCTCAGGGTTAATAGCATCTTTGAACGTGCCTATTGAATATTCATAATTGTTTCTTGTGTCTATAAGTACGGTATTTGGATCTTTGATTAGTTGATTCCATTCAGAAGATTCCACGTATTTGCCAGCTTGATTTACTGGATCAATAGACTTATCACCAATGGTAACGATCTCCTCTTTTAATTTAACTTTTAAGCGCATAAAGGGCTTAGCTTCAGAAGTAGAATGTTTAATGTCTAAGTCAGAGAAACCAGGAATTTTTTTAATAAAACTTAAAGCTTTTATTAAGTCGTTTTCTTTTGCAGAGATTGTGCCGTTTAAGCCTTCATCACCAACCAAAATTGTTCCATAGATATTAAGCTCCTTTAACTTAGCCTTAATTTTCTTTTGCAGATCTTCAGGCTTTGCAACTTGAGCAAATTTATAGAGTGCCGCTACTTTAAACATAATCTAATTTTATATAAAAAATGGTGCGCCCGGGAAGATTCGAACTCCCGACTTTCTGGTTCGAAGCCAGACGCTCTATCCAGCTGAGCTACAGGCGCAGATCTTTTAAAAGCTGTTAATTATATATGATTTTGTTCAGGTGGTCGTGGTGCGCCTGGGAAGATTCGAACTCCCGACCTCTTGGTCCGTAGCCAAGCGCTCTATCCAGCTGAGCTACAAGCGCACATTTAAATTATAATATTATATAAACCTAATTATAGTTGGTTATTTAACAGTAAATATGAAGCTTAGTATAAATTTAAATAAAATTGCTTTACTTAGAAACTCCAGAGGAGGGCATCAGCCAGATCTTGAATATTTTGCTAAGAAAGCACTAGATGAAGACATAATTGGCCTTACAGTCCACCCTAGACCGGATGAAAGACATATAAAACATTGCGATTTAGAGCTAATTAAGAATATGACAGATCAATATACAAAAGAATTCAATATTGAAGGCAATCCGCTAGAAGGAGAGAGCAAACAATATATTGGCTTTATGGAGATCGTTAGAAAATACAAGCCAACACAAACAACTTTAGTGCCTGATTCAACTTCTCAAATTACTTCTGACCATGGCTGGGAAATCACAAAAGTAAATAGCCTAAATTTAACAAACGACGTCAGAGCAAATAGTGCAAGATGTAGTATCTTTGTAGATTCAGATTCAGACTTAGATTTGCTTACCAATAAAGATGTAAATGCTATAGAAATCTATACAGGTCCATATGCTCATGCAGTGCTAGAGAAAGATAGTCGTCAAATTGAACTAGAGGTGAAGAAAATTAAAAATTTATCATTGAGAGCAAAAGAATTAGGTCTAAGAGTAAATGCTGGGCATGATTTGAATCTTCAGAACTTGCCAGAATTAAGAAAATTAGATTTAATAGACGAGGTTTCAATCGGGCATGCAATAATAACGCAATCATTGAT
>CAYFES010000055.1:0-5060 GCA_964342225.1 uncultured Gammaproteobacteria bacterium | reverse complement strand
CAAGATAGCTAAAAATAGTACAATTAAACAACCATATGAAAGAAATAAATGACTCGCTCACGCAAGAGGAGCTTTACGTTTTAAAAGATAAAGGTACTGAGAGACCATTCTCAGGAGAATTCGATACATTTTTTGAGGATGGAGTATACAAATGCAAAAATTGCAAAGCTGAATTATTTAAATCCGAATCAAAATATGACGCGGGCTGTGGTTGGCCAAGTTTTTTTGAAGCAGTTAATGAAGAAGCAATAATATATAAGGAAGATAATTCAATTTTTGGACGTCCTAGAACTGAAATATTATGTGCAAATTGTGAAGGGCATTTAGGCCATGTTTTTGAAGATGGCCCAAAAGATAAAACAGGCCTAAGATATTGTGTAAATTCAATATCTTTAGATTTTGACTCAGAGAATAAGTAATTGAAAATATCAAATTTTTGGAAATCTTCTATAGGGTTCTCATTTTTTACTCTAATTTCACGCGTATTTGGCTATATTAGAGATCTAATTTTTGCAGCAATGTTGGGTGCTAGTGCAATTCATGATGTTTTTGTCGTTGTATTTAAGATCCCCAATGTTTTTAGAAGTTTTTTTGGGGAAGGTGCACTATCTCAGTCCTTAACACCAAGCATTATTGAAGCAAGGGAAGATGCAAAAGATTTTCTTAATCAAATTTTTACTATCCTTTTCACTTCATTAGTCTTGTTTGTTAGTTTTGTTTTAATATTTCCCAACTTATTCATTGATATATTTGCTCCTGGTTTTAGCAGTGATCCAGAAAAATATTTAGCAGCAACTAACTTCTTGCAACTTGTTTTTCCATACATATTTTTGATTTCATTGGTGGCTTTCTTTGGCGCAATTCAAAATTCAAAAAAATATTTTCAATTTGTAGCTGCTACTCCGATTTTATTTAATTTAACTTTGATAGTTTTTGCTCTTTGTTCAAATGAGTTAACTCTTGGCATTATTGGATTATCTGTGCTTGTTGCAGGATTGTTACAGTTAGCTTTAAATTTTTCAGTCTCAGCTTATTTAGGTTATTTGCCAAGCTTTAATTTTTCATTTAACAAGAGACTGTTACGAATTTTCTTTTCAAGATTTTTGCCAGCAATATTCGCGGCAGGAATATATCAATTAAATGTACTTGTAGACACAATTTATGCATCATTTCTCATTACAGGAAGTCCAACTTGGCTTTATCTTTCAGATCGATTAATACAGTTCCCAATGGGATTGTTTGGAGTTGCGATTGCACTTGTAGCATTACCTGACTTGACCGAAACAATATTGAAGAAAGATAAAAGAGAATTTAAAAAAGTTTTACATAAAGGTCTCTCATCAACTTTCTTAATAGGCTTATTAAGTGGGATTTTTTATGTCCTACTGTCTACTCAAGTAATTGAATTATTGTTCATGAGAGGAGAATTTAATTCTTATGACGTGCAGATGACAGCATCTAGTTTAGTGGCATATTCCTATGCTTTACCTTTTCTTTTAAGCTCTAAATTTTTTAATAGTGTATTCTTTGCTGCCTCTAAAACTAAGTTTGTCTTAGTGATTGGCTTTATATCACTTTTAACAAATTTAATCTTAAATTATGTGTTTATATTCATGTATGATCTTGGTCATGTTGGTTTAGCTTTAGCCACTACCTGTGCTGCAACACTTTCTTGGCTTATAAGCTTGGTATTTATATATAAAATTAATAGAGGAATAGCTCATGCCAGATAAATTTAGTGCAACAATAGGAAATTTTGATGGCATTCATAGAGGGCATATGAAATTAATTTCTCATGTTTTGTCTTACGCTGAAAAAAATAATACCAAATCAAAAGCTATCACCTTTAATCCTTACCCTTTTGAATATTTCAAACGCGATAAAAAAAGAATACTTGCAAATACAGATAAAATTCAGCTATTAAATGATCTCAGTATTGATTCAATTGATTCAATAAAATTTGATGAAGTTTTTAGAAGTTTAACTGCTGAAGAATTCTTTCAGAAATACATTATCGATGCTGGAGTAGTTTATCTAATTGTGGGTGAAGACTTTAAATTTGGCATAGATAGAACTGGAGATATTAGCACTTTAAAGGATTTATGTAAGCAAAATAGTATTGTGTTGGAAGTTGCTGAAGATGTGTTGCATGGAGAAGATAAGATCAGCAGCACACTTATTAGATCCCATTTAGAAAAAGGAGAGTTCAGTGAAGTATCTAAACTCTTAGAAAGACCTTATCAAATAACTGGAAAAGTTATTTCTGGAGAGAATATTGGTAAGAGAATATCTACACCAACAGCAAATATAGATATTGATAATGTGGATTTTTGTTTTAGCGGGGTATTTTTATGTAAAACGAACATAAATCAAAAGAATTATTTTTGTATTGTTAATTTTGGACCAAAACCAACATTTAACGATTATAGGCAATCATTAGAGGCTCATATTTTAGATTTTGATGAAAATATCTATGATCAGATATTAAGTGTTGAGTTTTTATGTAAAATTAGAGATCAGATCAAGTTTAATTCAATTGATGACCTTAAAAACCAGATTCAAAAGGATAAAGAAAAAGCAGAAAGCCTATTAAAAGATTATGAGTGAAAAGAAAGATCAGAAATTAAATTTACCGAAGACTGAAATTCCAATGAAGGCAAATCTCAATGAAAGAGAGCCTAAGATGCTAGAGGAATGGTCAAAAAGAGATGTCTATCAAAAGATAAGAAAAAATAATTCTGGAAAAGAAAAATTTATTCTCCACGATGGCCCGCCATATGCAAATGGAAAAATCCATATTGGACATGCGGTTAATAAGGTCTTAAAAGATATAGTTATAAGATCAAAATCACTAGAAGGTTACGATGCTCCATATGTTCCGGGATGGGACTGTCATGGACTGCCAATTGAGTTACAGGTTGAAAAGAAACTAGGCAAAAAAAGAAGAGAGCTTAGCCAATCTGAATTCAGAGCAATGTGCAGGGAATATGCAAAAGAACAGATAGATATTCAAAAAGATGATTTTATTAGATTGGGAGTCTTTGGTGATTGGGAAAATAGATATGCAAGCTTAGATTACTCTTTTGAGGGCGAGGCAATAAATGGATTCGCTAGAATCTATCATAATGGACATGTTGAGAAGGGCTCTAAACCTGTGCATTGGTGTCTGGAATGTTCCTCTGCTTTAGCAGAAGCTGAAGTTGAATACATGGATAAAACTTCAAGTTCTATTGATGTTAAATTTGCATTCACAAAAGACTCAGCAAAAGAATTAAAGAAAAGGCTTGGAAATAAAACTGATGATCAAATTCATGTAGTCATATGGACAACAACACCTTGGACAATTCCTGGCAATCAGGCAGTTTGTTTTAAACCAGATATTGGTTACGAAGTTTTAAAAGTTGATGGAGAATTCTTATTAGTTGCTTCTGAATTAAAAGAACAATGCTCCGAAAGATGGAGTGATAAGAAAGTATCATCCACCAAAATAAAATTAAAAGGCTCAGATTTGGAAGATCTGATCCTTAAGCACCCTCTCTTTGATAGGGAATCTCCTCTTTATGCAGCTGATCATGTTACAACAGAGACAGGTACAGGTTTTGTTCATACGGCTCCTGCTCATGGTGTAGATGACTATAATATTTGTTCTAAAGAAGGCTTGGCTATAGAAAATCCAGTCTTAGCAAATGGTTGTTATAAAGAAGATGTTGAACATTTTTCTGGGATGCATGTAAGGAAAGTTGATCCAGAAGTTATATCAAAGTTAAAGGAATTTAACGCACTTATTAATCATGGAGAATATTTTCATAGCTATCCTCATTGTTGGAGACATAAAACTCCTCTTACATTCATGGCTACTCCACAATGGTTCTTTTCAATGACTAAATCTGGTTTATTGGATGGGGCAACTAGAGCACTAGAAGAAATTAAATTTATTCCTGAGTGGGGTAAAGAAAGAATGGATATTATGCTCAATGATAGGCCTGATTGGTGCATATCAAGGCAAAGAGACTGGGGCATACCAATACCTCTTTTTTATGATAAAAATACAGGAGATCCTCACCCTGAACAAGATAATATTTTCAATGCTGTTTCTGAATCAATAAAGGATAACGGCATAGATTCTTGGAATTCAATTGATCTAAAAATAAGTGATTCAGAAAATTATGAAAAATCTAAAGATATATTTGATGTATGGTTTGACTCAGGAATAACTCACTTTTGTGTTGTAGATGAATTGTATGGATCAAATACTCAATCAGACCTTTATTTGGAAGGTAGTGATCAGCACAGAGGCTGGTTTCAGTCATCTCTTTTAACTTCCATCGCCATGAAAGGCATAGCGCCTTATAAATCAGTCTTAACACATGGTTTTGTTGTGGATGAAGAAGGCAAGAAAATGTCTAAATCAATTGGCAATGTTATTACTCCACAAGAAGTAATAGATCAGTCTGGAGCTGACATTCTTAGATTCTGGATTGCTTCAACAGACTTTAGAGGAGAAATGGCCTTTTCTAAAGACATACTTAATAGATCCATCGATGGTTTTAGGCGCACAAGAAATACAATGCGTTTCATGATATCGAATCTGTATGATTATGAAGATGATTTCGATGAAAAAGACCTTTTATTCTTAGATAAGATAATCCTTAATAAAACTAAGGATCTGCAAGATGAAATAAGAGCAAATTATGAAAACTATAACCTTCACCTTATCACTTCCAAAATATTAAATTTTTGTGTAAACGATTTAGGAGGAATGTACTTGGATGTAATTAAAGACAGACTCTATACAATGAAAAGTGATTCAATCGGCAGAAGTTCAGCTCAGTTTACAATTAAGAAAGTTCTAATTACTTTGTTAAAGAACATTTCGTCTATTCTTCCATTTACAGCCTATGAATTTTATGAACAGATGTTTCCTGGCAAAGGAGATAATATATTTCTTGAAGAATATGAAGATCTGAACAGCTATGCGTCTAATGATGAAATAGATAAATTTAAAGTACTCGAAGAGCTTAGATCTTCGGTTTACCAAGCAATAGAGAGTAAAAGACAAA
>CAYFES010000054.1:0-5098 GCA_964342225.1 uncultured Gammaproteobacteria bacterium | reverse complement strand
TTGAATACTTTGAAGAGATTCCAGAGTTTATTGAAGAAGACATAACAAATGAAGAGGTTATAAATATTCCAAGTTTCTTCAGAGTGCTTGACAGAAAAGAACATGAACTCAACGGAACAATGAGAAGAATCTCAACAGTTCCTGACCTTGAGTTAGGCAACCATAAGTCTTGGTATCAGCCTCTTAAAGATGATATGTCGACACCCTATATATTAATTTCAGATCAGGACAATCAATGTGTTGTTAAGGTTTTTCAAGCAAGGTTTCCAAGAGTGCATGCTAAGTGTGCTATGGGTCCAGATTCTTTATCTAACACCTACATCATGTCTAAATCAGAATTTAATGTGAAACCTTTGATAGGTGAATTTAAATTAGATGTTGAAGAATCTGAAATCCCAAAAAATAAGAGTGAACTTTACGTTATTGATGAACAGAGAAGAATCTCATTAAATGAGCTTCATTATTTTGATCATCCAAGAATGGGTATTCTGGTAGGAGTTTATAGCTATCCAAAAGAAGAAGATTAACTTATTTGTAGTAAGCGTTTTCTGTGTTTGTATGATCGGTTACGTCTCTAATGCCTTTAATCTCGGGAATCTTTTCTATTAGAGTTTTTTCTATACCTTCTTTTAAGGTCACATCCACCATACCGCATCCCTGACAACCGCCACCAAATTGTAAAACGACCATCTTATCTTTTGTTATTTCTTCTAGATGCACGTTGCCACCATGAGAGGCCAATTGAGGATTGATCTCATCGTAGAGAACATAATTAACCCTATCTTCTAATGTGGCATCATCTCCAATTTTTGGCACTCTTGCACTAGGAGCCTTGATGGTTAATTGGCCTCCAAAATTGTCTTTATCGTAATTAACTTCAGCATCACCAAGAAACGAGACACTACGCTCTTCTATGTAAAGATTAAACTTGCTTAGTTCTATTTTATGATCCGTCTCCAGGTGTTCATCTTCTTTGCAAAAAGCAAGACATGTTTCTGCTTTAGGAGTCCCAGGGTCAGAAACAAAAATTCTTATGTCGCAAGGAAAATCTTTCTTCGCAATTAGTTTAGAAAGATATTCTTCAGCTGTAGTAGTTACATTAATCATATTGTCTATTATATGAGGGCTTAAAGCTTTGATTCAAGCTCAGGAAGAGCTTCAAATAAGTCAGCCACTAAACCATAGTCGGCCACTTTGAAGATTGGTGCCTCTTCATCTTTGTTGATAGCAACAATTGTTTTTGAGTCTTTCATACCAGCTAAATGCTGAATAGCACCTGATATTCCAACAGCTATATAAAGATTAGGTGCAACAGATTTTCCTGTTTGCCCTACTTGGTAATCATTAGGAGCAAAACCTGAATCTACAGCAGCTCTAGAAGCTCCTACAGCCGCATTAAGTTTTGTTGCTATTCCTTCTAATAAAGCAAAATTCTCAGCGTTCTGCATTCCTCTACCACCCGAAATAACAATATCCGCAGAAGTTAATTCAGGCCTATCAGAAACAGTTAATTCGTTTTTAACAAATTGTGCTTTTCTTGAAGCAGTATCTGGCACTGATTTTTCAACTACTTCTGCAGAACCTGCCCCAAGAGCAGATTTATCAAAGGCAGTGGTTCTGATGGTTAAAACATTCTTTTCTTGATCTGATTTAACTGTGGCAATACATGAACCTGCATAGATAGGTTTTTTGAATGTTTTGTCATCTATTATTTCGATCACTTCAGACACTTGTTGAAGATCCATGAGTGCTGCAGCTCTTGGAAGGTTGTTTTTACCAGTAGTACTAGAGCTTGCTAAGAAATAACAATAATCATCAGCTACAGAGACAATACATTCAGCTAGATCTTCTGCTATCTCATTTGCAAACCTTGCATCATTGAAACTAAGAACATGTGAAACGCCTTCGACGCTTTTAGCTTGCTCTACAACTGCGCTTGCTGAATTGCCAGCAACTAATATATCAATGTCTTTGCCAAGTTTTTTAGCTGCCTCAACAACACTTAATGTTGCTGCCGATAGCTCGCTATTATTATGCTCTGCTACAACTAAAGTTTTCATATTACTTTTGCCTCATTTCTAAGCTTATCTATCAATGCGTCAACTGTTTCAACCTTAACGCCTTCTTGTCTCTCTGGAGGAGACTCAACTTTCAGAGTGCTAATTTTACTAGTAGTATCTATTCCTAAGTCATCAATGTTTATTTCTTCTAGAGGTTTTCTTTTAGCTTTCATAATATTAGGCAATGATGCATATCTGGGCTCATTTAATCTTAGGTCTGTTGTGACTACTGCAGGCAATTCTGTAGACAGGGTTTCTAAGCCGCCATCAATCTCTCTAGTTACTTCTATGGCATTACCATTTACTACGAGTTCAGAGGCGAAAGTAGCTTGAGGCAAACCTGTTAAAGCTCCAAACATTTGACCAGTTTGATTATGGTCCCCATCAATTCCAACCTTGCCCATAATGACTAAATTAGGATTTTCTTTCTCATAAACTTTAGAAAGAACCTTGGCTACTGTTAGTGGTTCTAGAGATTGATCTGTTTTTACTAAGATGGCTCTATCTGCTCCCAGAGCAAGAGCTGTTCTGAGTTGTTCTTGATGCTTATCATCTCCGATTGTGACAACTACAACCTCATCTGCTTTGCCAGATTCTTTAAGTCTTATAGCCTCCTCTACTGCAATTTCACAGAACGGATTGATGGCCATTTTGACGTTATTTAGATCAACATCTGTGTTGGCTTGGTTGGGCCTGACCTTGACGTTATAATCATTTACTCTTTTAATGGGTATCAGAATTTTCATGTATTTAAATTAGATCAATTAGTAATATATATGAAAAAGATAAAAATTAAATAGTTTGGTGGAATATATGGAAAGAGAATCAATGGATTACGATGTTGTAATTATTGGTGGTGGACCATCTGGGTTCGGGACGGCAATAAAGCTAGCTCAAATATTCAAGGAAACAAATCAAGAAAAAACTATTTGTGTGCTGGAAAAAAGTGCAGAAATTGGTGGCCATATCCTTTCTGGCAACGTTTTCCAAACTACTGCTTTAGATGAACTAATTCCTGATTGGAAAGAGAAAGATGCTCCAGTAAAAGTAGAAGTTAAAAAAGACATTCTTAAATTCCTTGTTAATGAAAAGTTAAGCTTTTCTATCCCTTCTTTCTTAATGCCGACAATGCAGAATCATGGAAATTACATCATTAGCTTAGGCAATTTATGTAGATGGCTTGCTGAACAAGCAGAAGCTTTGGGGGTCGATGTTTTTCCTGGCTTTCCTGCAGCTAAAATAATCTATAAAGATGATCGTGTTGCTGGCGTAATCACAGGAGACATGGGAGTCGATGCTGAAGGCAATCCTAAAGATTCTTTTCAACCAGGCATGGAAATAATTGCTAATGAAGCAACAGTATTTGCCGAAGGCTGTAGAGGACATCTGGGTAAGGAATTAATCAAAAAATTTGCTTTGGATGAAGGTAAAGATCCTCAGCATTATGGCATAGGCTTTAAAGAAATCTGGGAAGTAGACAATGATTTACATGAGGAAGGATTGGTTATGCATACCAATGGTTGGCCACTACCGAATGATACGCCTGGTGGTTCGTATATGTATCATGCAGAAAACAAACAGATACTATTAGGAATAGTAGTTCCACTAGATTACGCAAACCCTCATTTAAGCCCCTATGATGAATTCCAAAAATGGAAATCTCATACCAACGTTAAGAAATATTTAAAGAATGGAAAAAGGCTTTCTTATGGTGCTAGAGCTTTGATTAAAGGTGGATTACAAAGTCTACCAAGCATGGAATTTCCTGGCGGCTATATAGTTGGTTGCAACGCTGGAACAATGAATTTTTCTAAGATCAAAGGATCTCATACTGCCATGAAATCTGGTATGGAAGCAGCAAAAGTTATAGCAGCAAACATCAATGGAGAAAACAAAAGCCTTGATGCAGAAATCAAAAATTCTTGGCTTTATACCGAACTATATAAATCAAGAAACTTTGGTCCATTCTTTCATAAATTTGGTGGGTTTATTGGCGCAGCTTTCAATGCTATAGATCAATTTATTTTTCGAGGAAATCTTCCTTTTACATTGAATCATCCAGTGCCTGATCATGAATGTTTGAAGCCGGCTAAGGATTGCAAGAAAATTGAATACCCTAAGTACGACAATGAATTTACTTTCGATAAATTAAGTTCGGTATATCTTTCCAATACTTACCATGAAGAAGAACAACCATGCCATTTAGTTTTAAAAGATATAACTATTCCCATTGAAAAGAATCTTGAGCTTTATGACGAGCCAGCGCAGAGATATTGTCCAGCTGGAGTTTATGAAGTGGTTGAAGAAGATGGTGCTAAACGCTTCCAGATAAACTCTCAAAATTGCGTTCATTGCAAAACCTGCGACATTAAGGAACCATCTCAAAATATCGATTGGGTTTCACCTGAAGGCGGTGGCGGACCCAATTATCCAAATATGTAGTAATCTATTACTACTATGAAATTTGGACAATTATTAAGCGTTGTAATTATTGCTGGATTGGTCGGTGTGGGCTCAAATATTGGCTACACATATCTCACCACAGAAAGACCTAATGCAGATCAAGTAAAGTTTAAAGAATTCTTAGATAGCAACTGGGAGGATGGTCTCGAAAAGAGTCCTGTCTTTGCTACTCTGCTCGGAGATAATCGTTACGACGATAAGGTCTCAAGCAACTCCAAAGAAGATTATGAGTCAGGCAAAGAATACGATGAATACGTATTAGACACTCTAAACGATATAGACATAAACAATCTATCAGCTGACGATCAACTCAATTACAGACTAATGAAATTGGATTATGAAGTTAGCTTAGAAGGCAGAGAATTTCCAAGCTATTACATGAGTCTAAACCAAAGAGGCGGAGTTCAGGATTACTACGATCTTGGCAATAGACTTAATTTTAATACTCCAGATGATTATCGAAATTGGTTTAAAAGAATTCAGGGTTACACCCAAAATGTTAGAAATTCATTAAAGAACAATAAAGAAGGTTTAGAGCTTGGTTACACGCAGCCAAAACTAGTTACTCGAGGAGT
>CAYFES010000053.1:0-5180 GCA_964342225.1 uncultured Gammaproteobacteria bacterium | reverse complement strand
AGGAAAGAAGATTAATGGCTGGCCATTCAAAATGGGCAAATATAAAGCATCGTAAAGCAAGACAAGATGCAAAAAGAGGCGCCGTATTTACAAAAATAATAAGAGAATTGACAGTTGCTGCGAAAGATGGCGGACCAGTAATTGAAGATAATCCAAGATTACGATTAGCTCATGATAAAGCTTTAGCAGCTAATATGGCTAAGGACACTATAAATAGAGCTATTCAAAGAGGAGCTGGAGGTCAAGAGGGTCAGAATCTTGAAGAAGTAATATATGAAGGTTATGCTCCTGGCGGCATTGCAGTCTACATAAAAACTCTAACAGACAATAAAAACAGAACAGTCTCTGAGATTAGGCATGCATTCACTAAATACGGTGGAAATCTAGGTACATCAGGGAGTGTAGCTTATTTATTTGAAGCAAAAGGTAAACTACTTATAAAGTCAGATGCAACAGATGAGAAGCTATATGAAGTTGCTATAGAAAATGGTGCAGATGATATAAATGATATAGATGGAGTTAAAACAGAAATTGTATGTGACCCAAAGAATATATCAGGATTAAAAGAAATGGTTGAGCAAGCTGGTTTTGAAATAGAAGCATCTGAAATAGTCATGGAGACAGAAAACAATATATCTTTAGATGAAGAACAATCAGAAAAGAACATGAAATTAACAGATGCACTTGAAGACCTTGATGATGTTCAGGAAGTTTTTACAAATGCAGACTTAGATGAATCGGTATTTGCAGAATGACAATAAATCAAAGAAAAAAAGGACATGATTTTGAAAGAAAAATTGCAAAAAAATTGCAAGAAGACTTAGGTTTAATTAAACCAGTTCGAAGAATACTAAACCAATATCAGGAAAAAAATCATCCAGATTTAAGGCTAGGCAGATGGAATATTGAGTGCAAAGCCTATAAAAAAGGTTTTGAACCAGCATCAGCTTGGTGGGATCAAGTGTTAAGTGTTACTAAAGAAGGTGAATTTCCTGCTCTTATATATAAATTTGATAACAAACCTATAAGAATTAGAGTGTTCGCAAAAAACGTTAATGAAATGTTAACAGATGAATCAAAAGTGGTAGATTTGAATTGGGATAGTTTTACATATTTGCTAAGAAAACTTTATTCTAGAGATTTGGAGAAACACGAAGAATGAATGTTGATGGAATAGAATTACTGCTTCAAGCATCTTTGCCGGTTCAGATAATACTTTTTATCCTATGTATCGCGTCGCTAACGTCTTGGGTTTTAATTTTTGAAAAATATTTCACACTATCAAGATCAACAAAAACTTCTCATGAGCTAGAAGATCGTTTTTGGCAGGGCGAGAAAATAGCTGATTTATATACTGAACTTAAAGAAAAAGATGTTTCTGAACTTGAATCATCAGAACTTATCCTAGTAACTACATTCGAAGAGTTAAAACAAAAAAGAAAAACAGATCAGTCTGTTGAATCTGCAGAAAGATTAATCAGAGTTGTTGCAAGCAGAGAAGAAGAAAGACTTTCAAATAATTTATCTTTATTAGCAACTATAAGTTCTAGTGCGCCTTATATAGGATTATTGGGCACAGTTATTGGCATAATAAATGCTTTTCAAGGCCTCTCGACTACATCTCAGTTAACTCTCAGTTCTGTAGCTCCTGGTATTTCAGAAGCATTAATAGCAACAGCTGTCGGTCTTTTAGCAGCAATACCAGCATTAATAGCCTATAACCAATTCTCTAAACAATTAGATAATTTGATTAATGGTTCTTTAGCTTTTGCTGAAGAGCTTATAACTCAAATTAGAAAAGAAAAATAATGCTACTTGAAAAAAAGAATAGATCTGGTTCAAGGATAATTAACGAAATTAATGTTGTACCTTATGTTGATATCATGCTTGTTCTGCTCGTAATCTTTATGGTTGTAACTCCTCTTGCAATACAAGGTTTGGACATCAATCTTCCTAAAACACAAGCTGATCAAATTGAATTAGAGCAATCTCAACCATTTATAATTGATGTAAATGAAGTTGGGTTCTATTTTATTGAAGAGGATGGAGGTTTTGTTCAAGTATCCCTTGGTTTCATTGAGGATAGATTCAGCAAAATAATAGCAACAAATCCACAAATTGAAATTATCGTAAGAGGGGATCAAGAGACTTCATATCAATCTATAGCAGAACTTTTAAGTGTTCTTCAAGCTAATGGTGCAACTAACTTTTCATTAGCCACTCAACCATGATTAAATGGTTTTCAGCCTTTATTTTGTCTATTTTGGTGCATGCTTTAATTTTTTTAATCTATAGCTTTTTAGATTCAGTCCAAGAAGAAACCACAGACAGAAAAATTACCAATGTAAGTTTTTTGCAACCAGAAAAAAAAGAAATAAAAACTAAAAAAACTACAAATAAAAAAGAAATAAAAAATAAAAAAACTTCTGATATAGAAGACAATAAAAAAGAACCCAAAAAACCAATAATAAAAGATTTAGATGAGTATCTAATTGAAGAACAACAACAAGATGCTTTCAATAAAAAATTAGATCAAGTTGAACAAATTAGTGCAAAAGTTATCAAAGATATTGAGAGTATTTGGATAAGACCAAATAATATTAAGAAAGGAATGTATGCAGAATTTAATTTATCTATAGATCGTTTAGGAAATATAGATAAATTTGATATTAAACGTTCAAGCGGAAGTGAAACTTTTGATAGGGCTGCAATGAACGCAATAAAAAAATATCAGAAAATAAAATATATTAGAGATGTTGATGAAGAAACATATAGAATTTATTTTGCAAATTTTACATTAAGGTTTAAACCAGAATGATCAGAATTTTTTATTTAATTTTTATAAATTTATTTTTACATTCAGAGTTAATACTAGAAATAACTGAAAGTGCAAATCAGCCCGTAAAAATAGCGGTTTTGCAAAAGAATGAAAGTTCATTTAAAGGCGAAGAAATTGTAAAAATAATTTCAAATGATCTTAAAAGAACAGGAGAATTTGAAGTTTTAAGTTCAGATCAGCTTTTAAGCATTCCTCTCAATGAATCTGAAGTGATACAAAGAGATTGGTTATTGCTTGATGTAGATTCAATAGTTTTTGTTGAAACTAAAGAGACTGATTATAGCCTCGACATTAATTATTCTATTTTTAATGTAAGTTATAACGAAACTGAAGATAAGCGTAAAGTATTAGGTTTGCCTGATAGCATTAGGCAGTCGAGTCATTATGTTTCAGATGGAATATATGAGTTCTTTTTTGGAATAGAAGGCATTTCTTCAACAAAATTAATTTATGTGACTAAAAATTCTGATATTTATCGATTAATGGTTAGTGATGCTGATGGATTTAATGAACAGGTACTACTAAAGTCAAATAAATCAATAATATCTCCAGCATGGTCATCTGATGCCAAGGATATTGCTTACGTCTCTTTTGAGAATAATAGAGCTCAAGTTTTTACTCAGAATCTAGAATCAGGCAAAAGGGATCTCATACTAAGCTCAAATTCTTCTGTAAGTTCTCCAGCATGGTCCCCGAATAAAAAATATTTAGCACTAACATCAACTATGGACGGAAATTCAGAAATTTACCTTATTGAATTAAAAACAAAAAAGATTTCTAGGTTAACTGAGAATATGTCAATTGATACTGAACCAGCATGGTCCACTGATGGAAGAAAAATTATTTTTACATCAGATAGAGCAGGATCGCCTCAGATATATGAAATAGATATAAGAACCAAAATAAAACGCAGGCTGACTACTGAAGGAAACTACAATGCTAGAGCATCGTATTTAAATAAAAACGAAATAGTTTTTGTGCATAGAAGTATAGAAAATTTTAATATTGCGAAATTGAACTTAAAGACAAGAGAATTAGAAGTTTTGACATCAACACAAAATGATGAAAGTCCATGCATTGCACCAAATGGCAATGTTATAATTTATGCAACAAAAGATGGTAGTCTTTCTTATTTAGCTGGCGTTAATATAAGTAGTAAGGTTAAATTTAGATTGCCAGCTTTATATGGGGAACTAAAGGAACCAGCTTGGTCACCATTTTTGAGGTAATTATGAAAAATATTTTTATTTCTTTATTTTCTATTCTATTTATATTCGCTTGTTCATCTGTTGAAACTGTTGATGTGCAAGAAACTAAGACTGTTGATTTAACTTCATCTGAATCTGATTCAGGAAGTTCAATGAGTGAGCTCGATATAGGCGAACCACATACCAAAGTATTCTTTGATTATGATGATGATACATTGAGAGAGGATTCATTAAGCGATTTACTCGCAATTTCAAGATTAATGAAAGAAAACTCTAGATATACGCTTTTAGTTGAAGGTCATGCTGATGAGCGTGGAACAAGAGAGTACAATTTAGCATTGAGCGAAAGGAGAGCAAAGGCAGTTGAAGACTTTCTAGTGGCATCTGGAGTTTCTTCATTCAATATAGAAGTTGTCGGATATGGCGAAGAGAAGCCAGTAGATGTTGCTTCAAATGAATCTGCTTGGTCAAAGAATAGAAGAGCTGAACTCTTTTTTATTAAATAGTGAGATATCTATTTACTCTCTTTCTGATCAGCCCTCTGATTTTTTCTCAGAGCGATGAAGATAAGGAATTTATTGAGCTTTATCTTAAAATTCAGTCTTTAGAAAAAGAAATTGCCTTACTTAGAAATGAAGTTGAGATTTTAGAAACCCAAGTAAAATTTTACCAAGAAAGGAATGTTGAGCTAATAGACGAAATTGATTCTAAGCTCATTTCACTCATGTCAGTTGAAGATTTAAAATCTTTTGAGCCTAAAGAATCTCCTCAATTACAGACTTTAAATAGTTATGAGCAAGCTATTGTTCTAATTCAGAAAGGAAATTTAGACGAAGCACTAACAGCACTTAATGTTTATGTGCAAAATGCAGAAGAATCAGATGAGACTCCATTAGCTTATTTTTGGCTGGGTGAAATAAATTTAAGTAATGGTAATCTTGCTGTTGCTACACAGAATTTTAATACTTTGGTAGGTCTTTATCCTAGCCATTGGAGAGTGCCTTTAGCAAAGTATAAGCTTGGGACTATATATCTTGAACAGGGAGACAAAGATAGAGCATTGGCTCAATTTGAAAGCGTTATAAAAGATTTTCCTGAAAGTTCTGCTGCAAAAGCTTCCAGAGAATCCTTAA
>CAYFES010000052.1:0-5448 GCA_964342225.1 uncultured Gammaproteobacteria bacterium | reverse complement strand
AAGCTGTAGGTATGGAAGGAGACGATTTTATTAATAAAGTCATTAACTGTTCTACTGATATGAGCTTTAGAGAGACTCTAGATTATTTAAGAAGTGTTGAAGAGCGTTGTGGAAGAGTAAGAGAAGAGAATAAATTTGTTCCCAGAACACTAGATCTAGATATCATTGATTGGAATAACCATGAAGGAGTTATAGAAGGTTATCAATTGCCTGATCCAGATATAAAAAAATATGAATTTATATCTATACCTCTTTCTGAAATTAAAGAATAGGCTCTATTTATTGGTACTTTCAAATATTTTATCGGCAGATTTTGCTACGAATCCTTGGTATAGATTTCCGCTTTGGTCTGCATAGCGTTTAGCAAACTCATAATAGCAACTTGGTACAGATTCAGAGCCTGATTCAAAAGTTACCTCCATTTTGTCTGCCATAGTTGATGATTGTTCTAGTAAGTCATTTTGACTACCTTTAATTTCACCACCTGAGCTGTTTAAGATATAACCATTATCTTTAATCATTTCGTTAACTTCCTGGACATCAGAATATCGCTCCAAGTGATTAATAGAAACAGTGAAATGATTAGGGCAAAATCCCCAGACATATAACCAAGAAGCGTATTCTGATTCTTCTGCTAATTTTGAATAAATTTCATAATCAATATCCCATGATCGACCGCCTAAGAAGAGATTTTCTTTATTTTCTATATCAAAATCAGGCGAGATTTGTTTAATTACAGAGTTAAGCTCATCAGAAAAGTCTTCAAGCATTAATTCAGACAAAAATATCTTTGGATAGACTGGGTCTTCATTCTCAAGATGAATAGCTTTTAGTCTTTTTTGTTCAAAAAAGTAATCTCCTCCAAATTTATAACCAAATTGTTCTAGAAATTCCTTTTGTTTAGCAACATTACAATGAGATAAATTAAAAGTTCTAAAGGCTATGTGATCATTAATTACTTCTTCATCAAAAAGTTTTGAAATCTTTTCAGCTGAAGGTGTGTATGAAGTATATTGACTCCAAAGTTTATCGAGAAATAAATCTAATTCTTTCATGATATTTTTTTTGCTTTTTCCCAGCCTAAATCAGCAAGACTTTTAGCTCTTTTCCCCATTTCTACAGCAAAATCACTCGCTGCTGTTCCATCCCTTACTCTACCAAGGATACCTTGGCTTATAGCAGCAACCTTAAACAATGAGAATATAATATAAAATTCCCATTCGCTCTCCAATTCCATCTTTGTTCTTGATAGGTATAAATCTACGTATTCTTTTTCATTATGAATGCCTAAATCTGAAGCGACAGTGTCATTTATATTACCAACATGCCAAAGTAAGCAGTGATAACCAAAATCTGCTAAAGGATCACCTATTGTTGATAGTTCCCAGTCTAAGATCGCCATAATCTTATCTTCATTATTCATAATTAAATTATCTAAACGAAAATCACCATGCACTATTGATGTGTATTTTTGTTTTGGCATTCTCTTTGGTAACCAATCAATAAGTTTATGCATAGAATCTAATACTTCTGTCTCAGAATCAAAATATTGCCTACTCCATCTAGATACTTGTCTTTCAATATAGTTTCCAGGTTTACCATAATCTTCTAAACCTAAAGCTATATAGTCTTGAGAATGTAATGAAGCAATTCCATAATTCATCTGATCAAATATTATTTTTCTTCTTTCAGCTGGAACCTCTGATGCAACAGGATCCCAATAAATATTTCCATCACAGCATTCCATGATATAGAAAGCTGTTCCCACCACACTATCGTCTTCACATAAATGGAAAGTCTTAGGTGTTGGCACGGGAGTTTCAGATAAAGCGCTTAATACTCTATATTCTCTATCTACTGCATGGGCAGATTTTAATAATTTTCCTGGAGGTTTCCTTCGCAAAACATATTTTTTATTTTCTGTGATTAATTGATAGGTTGGATTCGATTGTCCACCCTTAAATTGTTTGTAATCTAATATCCTTCCAATTTCAGATGATATTTCTTCTAAATATTGGTTTAATGCATCTAAGTTAAAAGCTAGATTTTCTGCTACTTCTTTAGTTCCTGAGAATTGTTCATTCATTATTCTTTTTTATTAAAAGCTTCTGATTTTCTTTCTGTAGAGCACTAATTTCGTTCTCTAATTCTGTAATTTTGTTTATTTGGGACTTAAACTCTGTCTTCAACTTATAGTTTTGTTCTATAAGTTTGTCTACAAGACCCGATAATTTTTTAATTTTTTCGTGCATAATATGCGTCTATGACAGATTTAAACATAAACATATTTGAGGCTCGAAGAGCTAAAGTTGCTAGCAATATGGAGAAAAACTCCATTCTTTTGCTCAGCTCGTCTCATATTGTTTCAAGGAATAATGATACTACATTTCCTTTTAGGCAAGACAGCAACTTTTATTACCTTACTGGTTTTGAAGAGCCTGATTCAGTCTTAATGCTTAAAAGTGATGGCAGTTCAACTATTTTTTGCAGACAAAAGAACCCTGATTTAGAGAAATGGGATGGTTTTATGTGGGGATTCGATGAAGCCAAGAAACAGTTTAAATTTAGCGAAGGTCACAATATATCTGATATTGATAAATTATTACCAACCATGATTAGAGGCACGTCGGTCTTATATTCTTTAGTTGGCAAAGATAAAGATTTTGATGCAAAAGTAATTAATTGGGTAAATGCAGCTAACGGCATGGAAAGACATCAAACTAATATTGATCTAAAGAATTTCTCAAATATTTTAGGGCTTATGCGATTAATAAAAGAGCCTGAAGAAATCTCTTTAATACGTAAATCTTGTGAAATTGCAGCTATTTCACATAAAAAAGTCATGAGTAAAGCCAAAGTTGGAATGACAGAGTCTGATCTTGAAACAATGTATCTTAATGAATTCAAATTAAATGGTTCTAGAGAGCCTTCTTATACTCCAATAGTTGCAGGCGGTGCTAGAGCATGCATTCTTCACTATGTAGATAATAATCAACCAATAAATGATGGTGATTTAGTATTAGTAGATGCCGGATGTGAATTTGGTCTATATGCATCTGATATTACAAGAACTTATCCTATTAACGGAAAATTCTCTGGAGAGCAGAAAGCTATCTATGAGGTAGTTCTAGAAGCACATAATGCAGCATGTGATGCAATCAAAGTAGGAGAATCATGCACAGATCCTCAGAAAGCATCAGAGAAATCTTTATCACAAGGACTGAAAGATCTAGGCTTTTTAAATGAAAGTCTTGATGAGATTCTAGAGAAAGAACTATATAAAGAATTTTATTATCACAAAATTGGTCATTGGTTAGGTTTGGATGTGCACGATGATTGTCCATATTCAATAGATGGGGAAGATATAAAATTTGAAGAAAACATGATCATGACTATTGAGCCTGGCATCTATGTTAATGAAACAGCATCAATCGACGATAAATGGAAAGGTATAGGCATTAGAATTGAGAATGATATTCTCACAACTAAAAATGGTTTCGAAAATCTGACTCCACAAGTTCCAGTAGAGATTGATGAGATAGAACAATTGATGCAGGACTAATGTCTAAACAAGTTGTAATAGTTGGAGCTGGAGTAGTTGGTTGCTTAATTGCAAAAGTTCTAAAAAAGCACGATATTCCATTCAAAATACTAGAAAAGAATAAAGAAATAAGAAAAGATCCTAGAAGGACAGTTGCTTTAACTAGCGATTCAATTAAATTCCTTAATTCATTAGAAAAAGAACTAGATTTAAATGCATGGGCAACACCAGTTGAAAGAATGCACCTTTATCAGAAATCTGATTTGAATTTAGTGCTTGAATCAAAAGAAGAAAAGAAAGTTACCTCTATATGTTTGCTAGATGACCTGCATGAGAAGATTCTTTCTGGTTTAGATTCAGATATATTGTGGGATGAAGATATTAAAAACATTGGATTAGGGCCAAATATACAAATAAAGACTCAAGAAAATGAATTTACTGCTGATCTTTTATTCGCCACAGATGGAATGAACTCAAATGTTAGAAAACTAATGCATTTTGATACAGAAGAATGGTTTTATGGCCAAAAAGCTTACGTAGCAGTTGTTAGAGCAAATCATAAAAATATCGCAAAACAGTATTTTTCAAAATTTGGCACTTTAGCTTTATTACCTCTGAATAAAGATAAAGAATATTATTCTATTATTCTTTGCACTAACTCTACTTCTAATGCAGACGAACAACTAAAAAGTTTAAATAAAGAATTCAATTTGTCATTAGACCTTGAAGGCATTGAATTGGGTTCTGGTTTTGAGCTTAAACATGTCAGAGCTAAAAAAATGTTTAAGGATCGTATTCTCCTTTCTGGTGATGCTGCAAATTCTTTTCACCCTATGGCTGGGCAAGGATTAAATCTTGGTATTGGAGATGTTATGTACATCGATAGAAATATCGATGAACTTATAGAAATAAATTCATCTGCTTTAGAGACCTACAACTCATCCCGTAATCAAAAAAATATACAAATGACTTGGATAATACAGAGTCTTTATGGAATATTTGGCAATGCTGAAGGTTTGGGAGAGAAGATTATTGAAAGCGGTATGAAATTTTTAGATACAATTCCTTCAATTAAAGAAAAAATTATTGAATTTGCTAACAAAAATTAAATAAGTTCAAAATCTTTGAGAATTTCATATGTCTCATGAACAGGAAGTCCAACAACATTGGTATAGCTACCACTGATATTGGTTACATATTTACCTGCAGGACCATGAATACCATAAGCACCTGCTTTACCAACTCCCTCTTCAGATAAAACATATTCTTCTATCTCTTCATCTGACATTTTTTTAAAGGTAACAAGAGTCTCACATGTTTCTATTCTTGATCTTTCTTTGTAGCTGAGCATTACAGTTGAGAATACACTATGAGTAGTGTCCGAAAATTCTCTTAATAATTGTCTTGAATGGTTATGATCTATTGGTTTTCCAACAATTTTCATAGAAGGAGTAAAGACTAAAGTATCAGCTGTTAATATAGGCTCATCGGATTGATCAGTATTCAAAACCAGTTCTCTTGCGCTTTTATTTTTGCCTTCTACTACTAACTTTGAACAAATTGCTGGATCTTCTTCAATAATTGAATCTTCATCAAAGTTTTGCGGCACAACTTTATGTTCGACTCCCATTAGGTCTAAAAGTTCTGTTCGTCTTTGTGAGGCCGAAGCAAGGAGGAGCACGATTAAACTTTTTCGCCTTTAGCTCGTATATCTTTAAGAACAGCATCAATACCATTCTTATCGATTATTCTCATTCCTTTAGCTGAAACAGTAAGGGTTACAAATTTATTCTCAGATTCAACCCAAAATTTATGTTTATGTAGATTAGGTTTGAATAATCTTTTAACACGGTTTTTAGCATGGGAGACATGATTGCCTACCATGGCCTTCTTTCCTGTTACTTGAC
>CAYFES010000051.1:0-5489 GCA_964342225.1 uncultured Gammaproteobacteria bacterium | reverse complement strand
GTAAAATCGTTATCAAGCATATATTTAGCCACTTGATCCGGATTTAATGTCTCTAGATACTCTCTATCAATACTGCCAAGGGTGATCAAACTCACTACTGTAGCTGCGATAACAGTAACTAAAAAAGAGAAAAGAAGAAAATACCACCATTCTGCTCTACATGCCCTTCCCTTAAAAGTCGCGTATTTCTCTATAAGTGCAGAATTTACTGCTTGTCCAAAGTTCATAGTTTTTCTCCTTTTGTGTAGACATCAAACCTGATTGATGCGCCTTTAAATGATACCGTAGGCTCTGTTAGATTACCATATGGCGCCTTCAATTCTTTTTTAATAACTATTCTTTTATAATCTGTAGATAAAAAATCATCTAATGGATTGTCATAATCGCCTAAATACCCATTAATAAAGGATAAATTCTTTGTTCTAGCTATATTCTTTGTTGAATTAAACATAGGGTCCAAGTAAATAACATCGAAATCTTGAATTTGATCTAGATATTTTCTTGAATCGCCATTCAAAATAGTAATTTTATCTTTTGCTGAATTAAAATAGCTCGTATCAGGTAAATTATTGATTGCTTCTTCAATAAGAATGCAAAGACCAATATTCTTTTCAACAATAGTAACTTCTTGCCCTAATAGCGCGAAAATAAAGGCATCATGGCCCAATCCACCTGTTCCATCGAGTATTCTCTTCGAAATTGAGGATTTAAAACCAATAGCCTTTTTAAGGTGCTTTTCCCGTTGATAATTAGCAATTCGCCTAGAGAATTGATCTTTATGGTATAAATTCGTTAGAAAGCCTTTATTTGCATACAATTTCGACTCTTCTGCAATTTCCAGGTATGGTTCTTTTAGTTTTTCATGCTTTACAGGTATTTTGTATTTTTTTGAGTAATAAATTGCTCTGGAACTGAAGCTATTTTTATTAAAAGTTATTGCTTTTATATCAGACAAAGAATCATGACTCCTAAAAGCACTCTATAAACAACAAAAGGCGTGTACCCTATGCTTTTTATTAGTTTAAGAAAGAAATAAATTGAAAAATAAGATACGATAAATGTTGTTAAAAAGCCTATAAAAGTTGCTAAAATGTTTATATTTGTATCTAACGTGTTTATTTCTAAAAAGCTAAAAAGTAGTGCTCCTGTTATGGTCGGAATTGATAACATTAATGAGAATCTTGCTGCTTCTTCCCTTGAAAAACCAAGAAATAATGCTCCTGTAATTGCTGTTCCAGATCTAGAAGCTCCAGATATAAGGCTGAATGTTTGAGAAAAGCCAATTATTATAGCTTGCCACCACTTCATTTCAGAATTTTTAAGATTTCCGTTGCAAAATTTGTCAGTTAAAAAGAGTAATGCCGCAAAAATTATATTGCTTATTGCGATACTTTCAAGAGTCCATCTATAATCCCCTACACCATCTATAAATAGCACTATTAACACAATTGGAAGAGTTGCAATAATTAAGAAAATGAATGTTTTTGATAAATAGAAGCTAAATTTTAAAAATTGGTCTCGAAAATAGGCAATAACCGCTAAAAGACTGGCAAAATGGACTGTTATATCAAATATTATCCCTTGATCTGGCCAACCTAGTAATTTGCTTGGCAGCAATAAGTGTGCAGAACTAGAAATAGGAAGAAATTCAGTAATTGCCTGAATTACGCTCAAAATTATTATTTGTATTAGTGAAAGATCATCCATCTATTTTCTTGTAATCAAGCTCTTTTATATAATTTGGATAGTTTGATTCTAAGGCGTTTCCGACGTTATTTAGCATCATTTCTAGGATATTGCTTGCAATTTCACTTTCTTCTAGCTGTTTTACGTTATTTAGCTCAGGAATTTCGCTTGAATAGCTTACAAAATCATGGTTGTCTGGAATTTCTTTAAAGTTTTTGCAATACATCTCTTTTTCATTAACTTTATAGAAATAATCATTTTTATTTCCTTTTATAACTGGAGTCATTGAATCATTGTTCCACTTTAGTGCTGAAAGGTTGGAAAATGCGTAAAAATCACAGTTTGTAACTAATTTAATAGTGTCTAAGAAGGTGTACGCTAGCCTAGCACCTGTATATGAGCCGGGACCCGCTGCATAAGCTGCAGAATCCAAGTTTTCAAAGCTAAAATTAGGAATTTCATCTTTTATTTTGTTTATTTTTTCTATCCAATCATTTTTTTTATCTCTTTCTTCATTATGGAAAGAAAAATAGTGCTTCTTATTGTTGTAATGAATAGCAAGATAATGCGTATCTTTTGTTAAATCTATAACCAGAATATTCAATGCGAAATGACTTTCCGTATATCTTCTGTGACCTCTTCCAGGGTTTTAGAAGCATCGATTTCGTAAAAACTTATATCTTTCTGCCTATAAAAGCTTAAAAGTGGCTCAGTCTCATCATAATAGACCTCAAGACGCTTTTTTATAACATCAGGATGATCATCTTCTCTTTGTATAAGAGTTTCACCGGTTAAATCGTCTTTTCCTTCGACTTTTGGTGGGTTGTGAGCAATATGATATGACCTTCCGGACGGTAAATGCACTCTTCTTCCTGACATTCTCTCAATTATTTCTTTTTCAGATATTTTCAAGAATAAGATTAGGTTTATTTCGACTTTAGCTTCATCTAGTGCCTTTGCTTGATCTAGGTTTCTTGGAAAACCATCAAGCAAAAAGCCATTTTCACAATCACTTTGGCTAATTCTTTCCACCAGCATCTGAATTATTATGTCATCTGGCACTAATTTTCCTGTGGATAAATATTCTTGTACTTTTTTGCCTAGATCTGTTTCTGCTCGACTAACCTCTCTCATCATTGCTCCAGTTGAAACATTTGCTATTCCCTGCTCTCTCTGAATTATCTCAGCTTGCGTTCCCTTTCCAGCACCAGGCATCCCTAAAAGTATCAAATTCATTTTTCTAGAACTATAAAAGACAGAGTATAGCTATCTGTATTTGTGATTGATAGATGGCAATCTAAATCTTTCAAGCTACTTGAAATTAGTCTTGGCTTTCCAAGATCATCTTTTTGAAGCGTGATATCAGGAGGGTATATACCTCTAAAGCCAGTGCCAAGAGCCTTAACAAGAGCTTCTTTTGCTGCAAAAGAAGAACACAAGAAGTTTATTTTTTTTCCTTCTGGTAATGTATAAAAAGTTTCTTGTTCTTCAGTGGAAAGAATTTTCTTTAAAAATTTTTCCTCATATCTGGAATAAATATTTTTAATTTTCTCTTTGTGGATTAAATCTGTGCCAATGCCTAAGATCATTTAAAAAAAACTCTACTTTTTATATTCAATTCTTCAAAATAGTATTCAATAGCTTTTCTGTTAATTTCCTTACTTAGCTTTAGTGCTTCAGGAGAAAAGTTTCTATTGCCTATATCTATAATAATTTTACCATCATAGCCTTCATTACTCTCTCTAAATCCACTTTGAGGGCTATATTTATAATTTTTTTCAGTGTTTATCTCTTCGCCTGAATCAAGATCATTAAAAAAATCAATTTGATAACCAAGATTTGCAAGAATATCTAATTCAAAATTTCTTAATATTGGTTCGACATCATCCTTTGTTTTTAATTCCTCGATACATTCTCTGTAAAATTTAAATAGTTCTTCAGATTCATCAGAATGCACTAACAAAAAATTCATTAGCTCATTGACATAAAAAGCTGAATATAAACTCTCCTTATTAAAAAAATCTTTGTAAGGCTCAGTTGCTTCAGCAAGATACAGTGTCTTCAAATCACTCTTGCCTCTAAAATCAATATTCAGCAGCTGGAATGGTTCAAGATGGCCAGAAAATTTTGATTTTTTTCTTTTTGCACCTTTAGCTACAGCACTTATTTTTCCTGCATCTCTGCATAAAAAAGTAACAATCAAACTGGTCTCTTTGTAGGGTCTAGAGTGAATAACAAATGCTTCTTGTATATTAGATTGCATTAATTTTTAATTCCGAAACTTTCAAGAGTTACAGGATCATTAATCCAATTCTTCTTGACTTTGCACCATAGACTTAAAAAAACTTTCTTTTTGTATTTCTCTTCTAAATCAATTCGAGCTTTTGTACCAATAGACTTAATCTTTGCTCCTTCTTCACCTATGACTATTTTTTTTTGGCTCTCTTTAGCAACGTATATAGTTGCGTCTAAATTTATTTGATCATGCTGGTCTTCAAATACATCTAAGACTACTGCTGTTTGATATGGAAGCTCATCTCCAAGCATCCTGATAACTTTTTCTCTTATTGTTTCAGTTATTTCAAATGTTTTACTCTGGAAATCAAAGCCCTCCTCTGGGTAGAAAAAATCGTTTTCTGGAATAAGTTTTTCTAGCTCGTCCTGAACAATATCTAAGCCTTCATTTTTCTTTGAAGATATTGGAATAATGCTGTCAAAACCTTCTTCTAAAAAAGTTTTTTTAACAAACGGAAATAATTCATTCTTATTTTTAAGAAGATCTATTTTATTGATTAGTAAAATTTTCTTTGCCTTTGAGCTATTAACTATTTCAAGTGTTTCCTTATCAATAGCATCAAATTTTGTTCCTGAAATCATGAATAAAATTACATCAACATCATGAATAACTTCTTTTGGTTTCTTTCTGAGAATTTTATTAATCGTTTTTTCTGTTTTCTTATGAGTTCCAGGTGTATCGATAAATATAATCTGACAATTTTCTGTTGATTTTACAGCGTAGATATTTGATCTGGTGGTTTGAGACTTCTTCGATGTAATTGATACCTTTTTGTCTAAAAAATTATTCAGGAAAGTGGATTTGCCGACATTGGTTTTACCAATAATTGTTGCGTAACCACACTTTTTCATTATTTTACTTTGCCTGCCCTAGAAAAGTTTGGCCATTCACCTGATCTCCATGATAGCCATATAAAATCAGCTCTTCCCCATATTGATCCTTCAGTAATAACCCCCCAAGACCTGCTATCATTTGAATTATCTCTGTTATCTCCAACTACAAAATACATTCCTTCTGGAACTATCCAGTCTCCATTAACTGATGTTCTTTGCATGTGTCGTATTAGATATTCGTCTTTATTATTATTTTCAGTAAGCAGTTCTGCTCCAAATGCATCTTTTTCAACAAAATCTTGCTTAAAAATTTCTCCATTAATATAGAATTTTTTATTTATGTAACTAATCTTATCTCCGCCTTTTGCGATAACTCTCTTTACAAAAGGAACTGTAGGTTTGTGTGGGGGGAAGAAGACTACTATTTCTCCCACTTCTGGACCTTTAGAAAATACTTTATCTCTTCCTGTAAAAGGTATTTCTAATCCATAAGCATTCCTATTGACTAAAACAAAGTCTCCAACCTCAAGATTTGGTTTCATTGATCCAGACGGTATCTGCCAAGGCTCATAAACATAGCCTCTGATAAAAAATACAAGAAAAATACTAAGGAACCAGCCTCTACTTTCTTTAATAATTTCTTTGTGTCCTGTTACTAAAGAATGAATTAATAT
>CAYFES010000050.1:0-5650 GCA_964342225.1 uncultured Gammaproteobacteria bacterium | reverse complement strand
CTCTTTTCGTAACTATAGTAGTGAGTTTTTTTACCTTTGGTAGCCTTGATGTGGAGTATCTAAGCACATTAAATGAGGATCAAGCCGCTCAATATGTCCTTGATAGTGATTTCGGCAAAATTTTATCCTGGGCCTCTATAATCCTTGGATTGGCGTTATTTTTACCAAGTTTTGCAGTTACAGTAAGAAGAGTACAGGACTTAGATGGCAGTTATTTTTGGTCATTACCGTATTTAGTTGCTGCTCTTATTGGTCTGTGGATTTCATTCTTTCCATCAGCAGCAGATTCTGTAATTAGATTAGACGCTTTAGCAAATCTAATAACCATCGTATATTGCTTAGCTTTTTTAAGGCGTGGTTCTTTTGATGAAAATAGATTTGGTCCAGATCCATTAGAGGCAAAGGAAGATACTTACTAATCTTCTAAAACTACACCAGTACCATAAGCAACAACTTCTGATGCTCCTTGAGCAATAGTGCTACTCTGGATTCTGAAGCATACAATGGCGTTTGCACCCTTACTTTCTGCATCAGCAATCATTCTCTCAACTGCTTGATCTCTAGTCTGCTGCAATAATCTTGAATATTCTTCGACTTCACCTCCAACTATATTTTTTAGAGAGGCAAAAACGTCTGCAACTGCGTGTCTAGCTCGAGCTGAACTACCCTTTACATAGCCAATCGTGGACTTAATATCCTTTCCAGCAATCTTTTCAGAAGTAACAACAATCATTCTCATATCTTATCAAAGTATTTCAATTTTGTTTTTAGCTTCACAATGTGAATTAAAAGATTTAAAATGCTGACTTTATGGCTGTACAGAAAAGTAAAAAAACAAGAAGCAGAATAGGCATGAGGCGCTCTCACGACGCATTAAGCCCTAATTCCTTGTCTACTGATCCGGTTTCAGGAGAAAGACACCTAAGGCACAATATGTCCGCTGAGGGATTTTATAAAGGTAGACTAGTCAAAGATCTTAAAAAGAAAAAAACCAAAGAACCTGAAGAAGAAATTCAACAATAATTAAATCATGAGTTTTTCATTCTTATTCCCTGGTCAGGGGTCACAATATTCTGGAATGTTTAAAGATCATTTCGAAGAATTTTCCGAATTTAATGAAGTTGTAGGTGCTGGAGAAGAATTCTACAAAGAAGATTTGAGGAATATTATATTTTCAGATGATCCAAGACTTTCAGATACTTATTACACACAACCAATTCTCATGTTAATGAGTTTTGCACTTTTTAAGGTCTGGAAAAAACATGGTTGCCCAACACCTAAAGTTGCAGCTGGACATAGTCTTGGAGAAGTGTCTGCTTTCTTATGTGCAGGGAGCCTTAGCCTAGAAGAGGCACTCCAATTTATAAAGTATAGAGCTACTTTTATGATAGAAGGCAAAGGAGAAACCAAAACTAAAATGTCAGCAGTGTTAGGGTTAGACAGCGAGAGCATTCAGAAAATATTAAAAGATAAGAAAGCAAAATTTTTAGAAGCAGTTAACATGAATTCACCACTGCAAACAGTTATAGCTGGTAATACCGATGAAATTGAGTCTGTTAAGAACGATCTAAATGATAAGGGCGCAAAAAGAATCGTTGATTTAGCTGTTTCTGTGCCTTCTCATTCAAGCCTGATGGAGATAGCAACATCAAAGCTAAAATTGGTCTTAGATGATTTAAAAATAGGTAAACCAGATTTTCCAGTTATTCAAAATATTCAAGCTAAAATTCCTCTTTCAATTTCTGAAATTTGTGAAAATCTTGCCCAACAGATCTCAAATCCTGTCCAATGGGTGGCTTCAATGAACAGGCTAAAAAAATACGGATTAGATATGCATATAGAACTTGGTCCAAATAAAGTTTTATCAGGCTTAGCTAAACAGAATAGAGTGCAAGGAGAATTTGCATCCTTAGATAATATTGATACATTTAAAGAATTATTGAAGAAATATGGAAACTAAAAAAGTACTTGTAACTGGCGGAAACAGAGGAATAGGAAAGGGGATCGTTGAAGGGTTCTTGGATAATGGAAATCAAGTTCTAGCAACATGCAGAGATGTGTCTAAATTCCCTTTTGAAAACGATAAGCTTACAGTTGCTGAACTCGATATTTCTGATGCCGATTCAGTGGAAAATTTTAAGAAAACAGTTGACGATTTTGGACCTGAAATTCTAGTAAATAATGCTGGCATAACGAAAGATAATATATTTTTAAGAATGTCTGATGATGAGTGGCTTGATGTCATAAATACTAACCTTACAGGCACATTTAGGGTTACTAAACTTGTTGCAAAAGGCATGCTTAAACAAAAGTGGGGCAGAATTGTAAACATAAGCTCAATCTCTGGAATGATGGGAAATCCAGGACAGGCTAATTACTCTGCATCTAAATCAGGCATAGATGGCTTTACCAGATCTCTAGCTAAAGAGCTTGGCTCAAGAAATATAACGGTTAATTCAATAGCACCAGGCTTTATCTCAACAGACATGACAGAAGATCTTCCCAATGAAGATTTAGTAAAAAATATCCCTTTAGGAAGAATGGGAAATGTTGAAGATGTAGCTTCTTTGGTTATGTTCCTATCTTCCGAAGATGCAAATTATATTACAGGCCAAACTTTAGTAGTTGATGGCGGACTATTTATGAAGTAATGTATGCATTACGAAATCATTAAGGAGCAAAAATGAGCGAAGTTTTAGATAAAGTTGTAGACATTGTTTGCAATCAACTCACATTAAATAAAGAAGATGTTACTGCTGAGTCTTCATTTGTAGAAGATCTTGGAGCAGACTCTCTGGACACTGTAGAGTTAGTTATGGCTTTTGAAGAAGAGTTTGGCGCAGAGATCCCAGATGAAGAAGCTGAAAAAATAACAACCGTACAGAGTGCTGTCGACTGGATCAACAATAACGCTTAAAAAAGCTCTTGCCTTCTCCTTGGTGTTTGGAGTTTTGTTGGTCTCAATGAAACTTCAGTTCACTCTGGCACAAAAAATCCCTTATAACGAAGCAAATAAAACGTTTGTGATTAACAAAGGAGATAGTCTTTATAAGGTGCTTGCCAGATTAGAAGAATCACATGGTATAGAAGGCACCTCATGGCTTAAATTAAAATACATTTTCAGAGATTCTCCAGTAATAAAGGCGGGACGATATACCATTTATCGCGACTCGAAATTAGACTCTCTAATTGATCGTTTTGTAATCGGAGATGTCGAAGAATTTAAATTCACCATTATTGAAGGAACAGTCGCCAAAAATAACCTAAATAAATTGGAAAAAATTCTTGCAGATAATGATTTATCATTTGAAATTCCTCAGAAAGTTCTTGACATCTTTTCTTCTGAAAGTTTGATATTGCCCGATACTTATTTCTTTTCTGATCAAGAAGATCTGATAAAAGTTTTAGAGGATTCAAAGTTATCTCTTCAAGAGCATGTAGATGCTTTATGGGTCAATAAACCAACAGATAATCCGTTAAAAAGTACATCTGAAGCTTTGGTGCTTGCATCCATTATTGAGAGAGAGGCTTTACTAAATTCTGAGCAGACTATCATAGCTTCTGTATTTCTTAATAGATTAAAAAAGAACATGAAATTACAGGCAGACCCAACTTCATCTTATGGTTATTACAAGGATTATGGCGAAAAAATTGGCAGAGCTGTTCTAGATGATCAGAATGAATTTAATACTTATGTCATAAAAGGTTTGCCACCATCTCCAATATGTTTTCCATCAAAAGGGGCAATTGAAGCAGCAATTCTCTCGTCTCCAGGAGAGTATTTGTACTTTGTTGCAAAAGGGGATGGGTCCCATGTTTTCTCAAAAACCTATGAAGAGCATAATAAAGCTGTAAAAAAGTATATTTATCCTAAATAATAGAGATTGTGTTTATTACGTTTGAAGGAATAGAAGGCTCAGGTAAATCTACCCAGATTAAGCTATTACAAGCCTCTTTAAAGCAAGAGGGCCATTCTGTTGAAATACTTAGAGAGCCAGGAACAACGCAATTAGGTGAAAAAATAAGGGATGTCTTTCTTGAGAAGACTAATGAGAAAGTAGACCCAATGACAGAAGCATTTCTGCTTTATGCTTCACGCAAGCATCTCGATCAGAATTTTTTACAAGAACATCTAAAAAATAAATCTATTGTTATTGCTGATAGATATTCAGATGCAACAGTAGCTTATCAATGTTTTGGAAAAGGCCTATCAGAAGATTTTGTTCAATATATACATGAAAAATCAGACCTATTGTCTCCAGATTTAACTTTTTATATGGATATAACAGCTGAAGCTTCTAAGGCAAGAATTGATGATAGAGAGTTGGATAGAATGGAGAGCGAATCTTTAGATTTTTTCAATAAAGTCAGATTAGGCTATTTAGAAATAGCAAAATCAAATCCAGACAGAATTATTGTTTTAGATGCAGAGCTTTCAGTGGAAGACTTGCAAGATAAAATTTTTAATGAGGTTAAAAATAGATTGAATGCTTCCCTGGGTTAAGAATTATCTCGACAAAGAATTTACACCTAGACCAAAGACAATTTTTTTTGGTCCTGAAGGTTTAGATGTAATAGATTTAAGTAGATTATTAGTTAATAGGCTTATATCTGAAATAGACGGAAAGGACTATTCTGATTCTGCTTTAGAAGATATCGCCTCTCCAAATTTTTATTTCTTAAAAAGAGAAGAAGATAAGAACAATATACCTATAGAACAATTAAGAAAGCCCAAAAACTTCCTTACTTTAAGCACCACAAGTAAGAAAATTTTATTTATTCAAAATGGAGAGCATATTAGAGTTGATGGCTACAACACGCTCTTAAAAGTTTCAGAAGAAGCTGATGACAAGACCTTTATCTTTATAGCAACAAATAACATCAATTCCATTCCTCCAACAATAATAAGCAGATTTCATAAACATAAGTTTCCAATGCCTAAAAGAGAGGAGGTCATAGCTTTTCTTGAAGATATAAAGTTAGATCTAAATGAAAAGGCTAAAAATTTTATTTCATTCAATCCTTGGCTTATTGAACAAGAAGAAGACCATGAACTTCTAAAGAAAATTAAAAATTTTGATGGTTATATCAAGGCAAAAAGCATTAGTTCAAAAGATAAAATAGAAATTGAAGCATTTGTAGATTATCTGGTTTTTATCAATAAAAATAATGCAAAAAACTCACCAAAAATTAGCTTAAAAAACCTTGGAGAGCTCATAGATATAAAGAAATCCATTAGATCTCCTAATAACCTAAGTATGGATGTAGCAAGGCTAAGAATTAGTTCTTGTCTCTAGTAGGTCGAGGAAAAAACTTATTTTCTTGCTCAAAAGCATAAGCAATATTCAATAAATTGACCTCATCCCAAGCTGTTCCCATGAAAGAGACCCCAGTTGGCATACCATCTACATAGTCTAAAGGTATTGTTATATGTGGATATCCCGCAATAGCAGATATGCCTCCATTTCCCCAACCGTTTTCAAAATTATCGCCTTTTCTGTAATTTATTTTCCAGGCAGGATTACGTGTAAGACCTACTATAGCTATTATTGATTCTTCTTCTAATACTGCATCTATTCTTGCTTTTGAGGCCTCTATCAGCTTAAGAGCATCTCTATAAGTAGCGTCATCAACAGCTCTGATACTCTCT
>CAYFES010000049.1:0-5693 GCA_964342225.1 uncultured Gammaproteobacteria bacterium | reverse complement strand
CGATGACCATTTTGGGGATTGGAAATGGAGAGAAGCTCTTGCTGAATCTATGGTTCCTATGATCGGTAAACTTTATCGCAATGGGGTTAGATTATTAATGTATGGTCGTCCTTTAATTAATTGTTCAGCAATTGAAATCATGAAACTTCATCGATTTGTACGTGAAGTAGAGGGCAATGAATTAAGTGAACTTGAAACATATCCTGTAATAGAACAAATCTCAAAAATGAAGCTAATGCCTTGTGAGATTGATGTGGGAGAAGTAGTAGTTCATCTTCTAGATAATGATAAGTTGGATCCTGTAAAGCATGTTAAAAATATGCTTAAAGAACAGATTAGAACTAAAAGATCTCACCCTTTAAGGCCTAAAGACATAGTTTTATACGGTTTTGGAAGAATTGGAAGAATTCTAACCAGAATCCTTGTTAGCGAAACAGGGCCTGGAGTAAATTGGCGTTTAAGAGCTGTTGTTGTAAGAGACTCAGAAAATCCTGAAGATCTAATCAAAAGAGCAAGTCTGCTTAGAAATGACAGCGTTCATGGGACATTTCCAGGAACAATTAGAGTAAACAGAAAAAATAACTCGTTAATAGTCAATGGTAACGAAATTGTGTTTATTTATGCCAGTGATCCAAGAAAAGTGGATTACAAAAAATATGGGATCAAAAAGGCTACTATAATTGACAATACTGGGGTTTGGAGAGATGAAGATGGGCTTAAAAAACATGTCAAAAACCCATCAGTTGAAAGAGTTGTGCTTACCGCTCCAGGAAAGGGCAAAATTAAAAATATTGTATATGGCATAAATGATCATAAAGTCAGCGAAGAAGATAAGATTTTAGGTGCTGCATCTTGTACAACAAACGCCATTGTTCCAGCACTCAAGGTTGTTGATGATAATTTTAAAATCTTAAGTGGTCATATTGAGACCGTGCATGCGTATACAAACGATCAAAACTTAATAGATAACTATCATTCAGCTGATAGAAGGGGTAGAAGTGCAGCTTTAAATCTTGTTATTACGGACACAGGAGCAGCAAAAGCAATTTCTGGAATCTTGCCCGAACTTAAAGGAAAAATAACAGCTAATGCAATCAGAGTGCCGACACCAAATGTGAGTCTGGCTATCATGCATCTTAATATTAAAAAGGGTGTTTCTGTTGAAGACCTAAATCAATGTTTCAGAAATGCAGCCTTTCACTCAAACTTAAGAACTACAATTGACTATTCAAACTCTTTAGATGCTGTTTCTTCTGATTTTTATAGCAATGAATTTGCTTGTGTTTTTGATTCTCAGGCAACAATTAGCAATTTTAACAACATAACTATTTACTGCTGGTACGATAATGAGTATGGTTATTCCAGACAAGTTGCAAGGCTTTTAAATAAAGCACTTGGTATTAATTTAGTTAGATACCCGAGACAGTAGATGAAAAAGGTGAAAGTGAGGAGAGGTCTTAAAATACCTCTTCATGGCTCTGTAAAGAATAAAGAATTCGACCATATTGTCCCAAAATTTGTAGGAATTCTTGCCGACGACTATTTTTCATTAAAACCCAAATTTCTAGTCAAAGAGGGTGATTCTGTTGCCAAAGGAGATCCTATTTTTGAAGATAAAACCAATCCTGGTTTTTTTGTTAGATCTCCAGTCTGCGGGACGGTTAATTCGATCAATAGAGGAGAAAAAAGAGCTCTTGTATCCGTAATCTTAGAAAATGACAAGAATGCAAGTGAAACGCCTATTACATTCAGAAGATCAGGTAATGTTTCAAGAGATTTAAATGCTGCTGGTTTGTGGGATAGCTTTAGAGAAAGACCTTTCAATAGAGTTCCTGCTATCGACGCAAAGCCAGATCATGTGTTCATCAATGCTTGTAAAACAGATGTTTTGGAATTGGAGCCAACCGATTTAATAATAAACAACCTTGATGACTTTATTAGAGGCATCGAGACCATACAAAAATTAAGCACCAATAAAATAATTCTATGTGGTTCAAAATATTTACCATTTGGTTATTTTCATAAATTTGATTTAAGTCAAAGAATCATTGAAGGCAAGTTTCCATCAGGCAATAGCTCCCTGCATATACAACACATTCAGCCAATGAAGAAAAGTGAAAAGACTTGGACAATAAACTGGCAAGACGTTTTAAGAATAGGCAAATCCATGAATACTGGGAAGATCTGTCATGAAAAATATGTCAGTGTATGCGGTCCAGCATGCATTGAGCCTAAATTAGTTAAAACTGTGCCTGGAGCTAGCCTTGAAGAACTTTCTGCTGGTAACTCAAAAGATAATTCCAGAAGAGTGTCTGGCAGCCTGTTATATGGTAATCATGGTGATAACTATTCAGATTTTCTAGGAAGATATTCAAACCAATTGTCACTGGTATCCGATGAAAGAAAAGCAACATTTTTTAATTGGTTAAAATTTGGTTTCAAAGATCATAGCAATTCAAACGTCTTTCTTTCTAGCATTTTGAAACCTAAAAAGTTCTCATTTGATACAAATATCAATGGTGGATATAGGGCAATTGTTCCTATAGGAGTGTTTGATGAAGTTAATCCATTTGATATAGATCCAACACTATTTTTAAAATCACTAGCAATAGCAGATTTAGTGGCTCTAAGAGAATTAGGCATATTTGATCTTGTAGCAGAAGATATGGCTATATTTTCTTATGTTTGCCCTAGTAAATATGATTATGTGGCCTTATTTAATGAGTGTATGGAAATGATTTGGAAGGAAGAAACATCATGAAATTTTTAGAGAAGTTTTTCGATGAAAATAGACCTGCTAAAGATAATAGGTACTTCTATCTATATGAGGTCGTGCAAAACTTCTTTTTTTCCTCAAAAGTAGCCACTGCCGGAAAAACACATATCAGAGATAGATTAGACGTTCAAAGAGTCATGGTAGTCGTTTGGTTAGCAACATTTCCTGCCATGTTCTGGGGTATGTACAACATGGGTTACTGGGGCCTAGATTATCTTGATAGAGGAGGATTCTCTTCAACTGGAGACTGGCATAACTGGTTAATTCAATTAGTAGGAACTGATGCTAATAACCATCTCCATAGGTTTTGGTTTGGAATGGTTTATTTCCTACCAATATATGCAACTGTTTTTGTAGTTGGTATAGCTTGTGAAGCAATATTTGCCACGATAAGAAGGCATGAAATAAATGAAGGGGCCTTTGTCTCAACTGTACTATTTTCTCTTAGTTGTCCGCCAGATATACCGCTATGGCAAGCAGCTAGTGGAATAGCCTTTGGTATTGTTGTTGGTAAGGAGCTTTTCGGTGGCACTGGAAAGAATTTCCTTAATCCAGCATTAACGGGAAGAGCTTTCATATATTTTGCCTATCCAACCGAATTATCCGGCGATATGGTCTGGATTTCTGGTTTAGTGGACAATGGCGCAATTGATGGTTATTCCGGCGCTACAGCACTAGGAATAGGCGCTGCAGAAGGTATAGCTGGAATGAGCTCTGCCTTTACATGGGAACAAACTTTCTTTGGCCAAATACCAGGATCTATAGGTGAAACTTCAACGTTTTTAATTCTTTTAGCTGGAGCTTATTTGGTTTACACCAAAATTGCTTCTTGGAGGATTATTTTCGGAACTTTAATTGGCATGATAGTGATGAGTTCTTTCTTAAACTTTGTTGGTTCCGAAACAAACCCAATGTTTAGTGTTCCTTGGTATTGGCACTTAACTATTGGTGGTTTTGCTTTTGGTTTAATTTTCATGGCAACAGAGCCTGTTACTGCTGCAAGCACAAATAAAGGAAGATGGATTTATGGTTTATCAATTGGTGTTATTGCTGTTCTTATAAGGGTAGTGAATCCCGCGTTTCCTGAGGGCATGATGTTAGCAATTCTATTCGCAAATTTACTTGCTCCAGCAATTGATTTTGCCGTTACTTCTAGACAAACAAGCAAGAGAATGCAGAGGTATAATTCATGAGAAATTTAATTATTCCTTTATTGGTTTGTATTGCCTGTGCGGTTGTTGTTTCTATTACTGCAGTAACAGTAAGGACTGAACAAATAGCGAATGTTGAGAACGAAAAGAAAAATAAAATTATCTCAGCAGCGGGAATTGAAATAACTGAAGATAAAGCTGAAAACGAGTTCAAAAAAATTACCACACTTTATGTTGATTTTAGATCAAATGAGTTTGTTTCAGTGGAAGCAAAATACGATCATTTAAAAGCTGTTTTGAAGCCAGAATTATCTGAAATAGTGCCAAAAGATAAAGACATTGCCATTCTAAAACGCAGAGAGAATATAGGCCCTATCTACGTCTGGACTAATGAGAATAAGGAAGTAGAAAGAGTGGTGCTGCCCATAAGAGGCTATGGATTATGGGGAACTTTGTACGGTTATTTATCTCTGGGTTCAGATCTAAATTCAGTGAATGGTATTGAATTTTATGATCATAAAGAAACTCCAGGATTAGGTGGTGAAGTAGAGAATGAAGACTGGAAAGCTATCTGGAAGGGTAAATTAATTTACAACCAAGATGGCGGTGTTGAGCTTCGAGTTGTGAAGGGCGCTGCAAAAGATGAATATCAAATTGATGGTTTATCTGGAGCTACATTAACGAGTAATGGAGTATCCAACATGATAAATTATTGGCTTGGAGATGAGGCTTATGGTCCAGCCCTAAATAAAATAAAGGAGCATGTTAAAAATTCATGAAACTAACTGGTAAAGAAGCACGTAAATTACTCTTTGATCCAATAGTGGAGAATAACCCTATTGCACTTCAAATTCTTGGCATTTGTTCGGCTTTAGCAGTCACTGTAAAAATGGATGTCACTCTAGTTATGTGTGCTGCATTAACCACTGTAGTAGCTTTTTCAAATTTCTTTGTTTCAATTATCAGACATTACATTCCTGACAACATTAGAATCATTGTTCAAATGACAATAATTTCCTCTTTGGTAATTATCGTTGATGAGGTTTTAAAAGCTTACGTTTACGAAATTAGTAAGCAGCTATCGGTCTTTGTTGGATTGATAATAACCAACTGTATTGTTATGGGTAGAGCAGAAGCTTACGCCATGAAAAATCCACCTATTAGAAGTTTTCTAGATGGCCTAGGTAACGGTTTTGGTTATAGCTTTATTTTGATAGTTGTTGCCTTTATTAGAGAATTATTTGGTGCTGGTGAATTCTTTGGAATTCCAGTAATGCCATCATGGTATCCGGTTAATAATTTCCTACTATTACCTCCAAGCTCCTTCATCATTATTGGTCTTATGATCTGGGGCATTAGAACCTATAGTACGAGTCAAGTTGAAGAAAATGAAAACCCACTTAAAGCTCACACTTTTAAACCTTTAACTGTAAAGAAGGAGGCTGCTGATGGCTGATCTGATGAGTCTCTTTGTTAAGACAGTTTTCATTGAAAATATAGCTCTGTCGCTCTTCCTGGGTATGTGCACTTTCTTTGCTATTTCCAAGCAAGTGAAAGCTGCCTTTGGTTTGGGTATTGCTGTTATTGTGGTGCTGACTTTAACTGTACCTCTTAACAATCTTATTTACACTTATGTCCTAAAAGAGGGAGCCTTAGCTTGGGCAGGTCTTCCAGAATCTAACTTGGAATTTGTTGAGTTAATTACTTACATTGGGGTCATCGCTGCGGCCGTGCAAGTGCTTGAAATGTTCTTGGATAAGTACGTG
>CAYFES010000048.1:0-5707 GCA_964342225.1 uncultured Gammaproteobacteria bacterium | reverse complement strand
GGTGGAATTCTTTTTGCACATCAAGAAATGAAACCAGTTATAAGTGCAATTAAGGGTTTTGCAGATGAAGTCTTGCCTGAAAGAACCAAGCATGAAAATAAATATGCAGATGAAGAAAAGCAAGCATTCGATGCTATTGACTCAAAAGCTAGAGGAGACCTTGTTGATGCCTTCACTACTACTGATAAAAAAGAGAGAAATGAGAAAGTAAGCTCTATTAAAGATAATTTAATGCAGGACTTAGATGAGGAACTACATGATCTTTATACAAAACAGTTTAAGGAAGTAGAAAAAGATGTTGTAAGAGGGAATGTTTTAAATGATCAGAAGAGAATAGATGGAAGAGGAATGACTGAAGTTAGAGACATAACTATAGAAACTAACTTCTTGCCTTCAGTTCATGGCTCAGCTCTTTTTACTAGAGGTGAGACGCAAGCAATTGTCACTACTACATTAGGTTCAGGAAGAGATGTGCAGACTGTTGATGCTCTTCAAGGAGAAATAAAAGATAATTTTATGCTTCACTATAATTTTCCTAGCTATAGTGTTGGTGAATTAGGCTTCCCAATGGGGCCAAAAAGACGAGAAATAGGTCATGGAGCTCTTGCAAAAAGGTCTTTAAAATTTGGAGTACCTAGTTTAGAGGATTTCCCGTATGCCATAAGAGTTGTCAGTGAGATCACTGAATCAAATGGCTCCAGTTCAATGGCTTCTGTTTGTGGTGGAAGTCTTGCACTTATGGCTGCCGGCGTACCAATCAAAGAAAATGTTGCTGGAGTAGCAATGGGATTGATAAAGGAAGGCGACAAATATGAGGTTCTAACAGATATCTTAGGCGATGAAGACCATCTTGGAGATATGGATTTTAAAGTAGCCGGAACAAAGAATGGTGTTACTGGCCTTCAAATGGATATAAAAATAGAGGGTATCAACGAAGAAATACTTGAAAAAGCTCTAATGCAAGCCAAAGATGCCAGAATGCATATCTTAGAAAAAATGGATGCAGTCCTATCTGCGCCACTGGAGTTAACAAGCCTTGCCCCTTCTTTTACTAAATTCAAAGTCCATAAAGACAAAGTAAAAGTAGTTATTGGTAAAGGTGGATCAACAATTAAAGGCTTACAAGAAGAATTTGGCGTAACAATTGAATTGCAAGATTCTGGTGAAGTGAGTGTATTTGCTGAAAATAAGGAAATCGCTAGCCAAGCGAAAGAAAAAATAGAATTACTGTGTGCTGAACCTGAAGAAGGTAAAGTCTATGATGGTGTAGTAGCTAAAGTAGTAGAATTTGGTGCATTTGTAACTATCATGCCAGGCAAGGATGGCCTTTTACATATATCTCAATTTAAAGAAGATTTTGAGCACCTAACAGATGTGATCAATGAGGGAGATACTATTAAGGTGAAACTTGTTGAAGTTGGAAGGCAAGGGAGACTTAAATTAGAGTTTGCTGATTCAGAATAACTCAGACAGCATACATCTAGCAGATCCACCACCAAATTTTTCGATTATAGATAGATCTGCATAAATAAATTTTTTATAGAATTTATTAAGTGCAGCTATCTGTTCTTTGTTGTAAGCATCATAAGCCCTTTTCGACATAACAAGCATTAAATCGCCATCGTTGTTTACAACTTCAAGACTATTGCCGCAAAAATCCATTATTTGTTCTTTAGTTATCTCTACAACTTCATGATGTTTACTAACCATTTCTTTCACTTTTTCTCTGTGCTCTTCTTTTATTACTTCAAAACAAATGCCTATAACTTCAGTTCCTACATACATCAAAACATCAGTATGATAAATAGGGTCTCCGGTGTGGCTTTGTGTTTCAAATAGCACTAATTCATATTTATTTTCTTCGCACCACTTTTTAGTTAATTCAGGATTAGTCCTGGCTGAAGATGTTGCATAAACAACTCTATTAACTCTATCAAACACCATACTGCTCGTAGACTCTAGAAATAAATCTTTCTCTTCGTAATGGCTAAGATCATCTGTTAATTCATATTCTTGTTTCAGAAACTCTATCATTTCAGGTGTTTTCTCTTTTCTTCTATTTTCAGCTCTCATGCTAAATATTTGCATGGACCTATCCTCAAAGGTTATAAACCAATTTGGAAAAATATGATCAGGACATCCTTTTATACCTTTTAATGCCGTTACATTTACTCCATTACTTGTTAAAGTTTCATGAAAATTCTTAAATTCTTTAATAGCTTCATCTAAGATTGTTTCTTTGCTGATATCTTTATCTTCAATTTGGTAATGATTGCTTTCCAAAGTTTGTGGATTCATATAGAACTCGGCAGGTTCTACCATAAAGATGTGATTTGTTGATTGTTTTTCTTTCATATTTTTCTACTAGTAGTAGTAGACCTTTAATATTAGAATATCGCTAGTGGTAGATGATATTCAAAAAAATCTAATAAAAAAAGAGCTAATTTTTGGTCCTGACAATTACAAGCCTTTGCCAGTAGTCTTATCAAAGGCTAAAGGAGTCTGGGCTTGGGATGTAAATGATAAAAAATACTTAGACATGATGTCAGGCTATTCAGCAGTAAGTCATGGGCATGCGCATCCTAAATTGCTAGAAGCATTTCATGAGCAATCAAGCCGATTGTCTCTTACTTCTAGGGCTTTCTATACTGATACTTTAGGACCATATTTAGAGACTATTACTAAATTAAGTAATTTTGATATGGCTTTGCCAATGAATTCAGGAGCAGAAGCAGTTGAAACTTCTATTAAGGCTTCAAGAAGGTGGGCGTATCGAACTAAGAATGTAGAATCAAATAAAGCAGAGATTATTGTTGCTGATGGCAATTTTCATGGCAGAACAACAACAATTATTAGCTTTTCTAGCGATTCAAATTCTAAAGATGATTTTGGTCCACATACACCTGGTTTTGTTTCAGTTGAATATGGTTCATCAGAAGCAATTGAAAAAGCTATAAATAAAAATACAGCTGCAGTTCTCATTGAACCAATTCAAGGAGAGGGTGGAATTATAGTGCCACCTGAAAATTATCTTCCCGAAGTCAGAGAAATCTGCACTAAACATAATGTGCTAATGATTATGGATGAAATCCAGTCTGGTTTAGGCAGAACAGGAAAAATGTTTGCATTTCAGCACTCAAATATTCAGCCTGATGGCCTTATCTTAGGAAAAGCTTTAGGAGGAGGTTTTATGCCTGTTTCCTGCTTTCTATCATCAAAAGAAGTAATGCAATGGATGAATCCAGGTTCACATGGATCAACATTTGGAGGCAATCCTCTAGCAGCGGCCATTGCTAAAAGATCTTTAGAACTACTAGAAGAAGAGAATCTAATTGAGAACAGTAGAGTAATGGGTAATTTTTTTAAAGAATCTTTAATTAATATGAATAGCTCTGTAATTAAAGAAGTTAGAGGCAAAGGTTTGTGGCTTGGTGTAGAAATTGATCCAAATTTCATTTCAGGCAAAGAATTATCTGAGATTTTTCTTAATGAAGGTATCTTATGTAAAGAAACTCATGAAACCACAATAAGATTTGCTCCTCCACTAGTAATCAAGAAAGAAGAAATTGAATGGGCATTAGAAATAATTAAGAAAGTCTTCACCCAAATCAGTAATTAAGCTTCATTAATGAAGAACATGATAGTAAAGGTAATTAAGTACGCAGGCACAAATGGAGTTGCTTTTGTAGCTGATTTTACTTTGCTATTAATTCTAGATTACCTACTTAGTTTTGACAGAGCCTACATAGCTGGATTTTGCTATTTAATTGGGACATGCGTTAGTTTTGTTCTTGCAAAAAATTTTGTTTTTGGCAGAGGCTGGATGGCAGATAAACCATTAATTGAGTTTTCTGCATATTTCTTAGGAGGCGTTATGGGCGCTATTATCACTGCATTTATGTTTTATCTTTCAGTGCAAGTAGGCATTACAAATATTTTGGTGCAGAAAATCATAGCAACACCGATTGCCTTCCTTATTGTCTTCTTATACAGAAATTTCATAGTATTTAATGATGGTAAGTGATGTAGCAGATCTATTAATCAAAGAATTTGGTGAGAAAAAGATAAAAACTTCAAAAGATTATTTAGATAAATATGGCAGAGATTGGTACAAAGGAATTGAAGCAAAACCTAGCGCAATATTTTTTCCAGAAAATGAAAAAGACATTAGCGATTTAATTATATTTGCTAATAAACATAAACATCCTATTGTTCCATCTGGTGGAAGAACAGGGCTCAATGGAGGAGCTACAGCAGCAAACAATGAGATTGTAGTAAGTTCTGAGAAGTTAAATAAAATAGAATGGCTATCTGATGCAAATCAGATAAAGTGTCAATCAGGGGTGATTACAGATAATGCAAAAGAATTTGCTTTAGAAAATAACAGATTATTGCCAATTTCATTCTCTGCAACATCATCAAGCACTATAGGGGGAAATCTAGCGACTAATGCTGCTGGAGCTAAATTTATTAGATATGGCGCAACAAAAGAACATGTTGCAAGCATGAAAGTTGTATTAGCTTCTGGAGAATTAATTGAATTAAGAAAAGATGTTCTTAAAGATGCAACTGGCCCAAATCTTATGGAGCTTTTTTTTGGTTCAGAAGGAACTTTAGGTTTTATAACTGAAATTACTTTAAATACTTTTCCATTGCCTGCTTACACTGAGAATATTCTTATAAATTTTAATGATATTAATCTTATTCAAGAGGAGATATTAAAAACAAACAATAAAAATATTATTTCAGCAGTAGAATTCTGGGATAGCAATTGCCAGAAACTATTCAATAAAGAAAAGAATGACAACTATGAAGTATTAATTGAATTAGCAGCAGATAGTGAAGCAGAAATTAATAAATGTCTTGAAGATATAGCAAACCTAAATGCCGAGGTTAGTTTATTGAATTCTAAACAAACTAGTGAGCTCTGGAGTAAAAGAGAAGAAATTCCAGTAAAACTTGCAGACTTAAATGCTTATAAATTAGATATATGCGTTCCTATAAAAAATTTGAAAAGCTATTTAGATGAAATATATAAGATTGATTTAGATAAAGAAGTGTATTGTTTTGGCCATCTTGGGGATGGAAATGTGCATGTAAATATAGTTTCAGACACAAATTTAGAAGAACTAAAAAGCAAGATATATGAGCTAACTATTTCTTTAAATGGCTCTCCAAGTGCTGAACATGGTATCGGGCAGAGAAAAAAGCACATTTGGGCCGATTTTTCTTATTATTCTGATAAGTTAAAATTGCTTGAAAGCCTTAAAAAATCAATGGATCCTAACAATATACTCTGTCCAAAAGTTTTTTTTGATTAGCCAAATTACTCCAAACTCTTTATAGATAGTCAATGCAAGCTTAAACAATATATATAAATATTATTTATATTGCTTAATGTCCCTATTTTTAAGGCATTTATAGTAATTTAAATAAAGTTGTCAAAAGTAGCCCATTTTGTACCATATCCATGAACTATTTCATGGGGGAAATATGGATAGTATTATGAAAACAGTAACGGCTTTCGTAGATGGTCTTACTAGTGTTCTAGTCAGCGTAATCGGTTTAGGTATTGTTGCCGGAATCGTATTCGGTGGCAATGCGTGGTTTGTTGGAGATGTAATCGGTACAATTATGGGTTATGTCGACATGTTAGGTTCAGGCGGATTAGGTGGACTTGTAGTCTTACTAATCGTTATGGGCGTAC
>CAYFES010000047.1:0-5710 GCA_964342225.1 uncultured Gammaproteobacteria bacterium | reverse complement strand
AATTGCAACTCCAGTTTTCGATGGAGTTAGAGAAAGCGAAATAAAAACTCTTTTAAAAATGGCAGATTTGCCAGAAAGTGGTCAGACAACATTATATGATGGACGTACGGGGGTTGCTTTTGATAGGCCTGTAACTGTTGGTTATATGTATATGTTGAAACTGAATCACTTAGTTGACGACAAAATGCATGCTAGATCAACAGGATCATATAGTTTAGTTACACAGCAGCCACTTGGTGGAAAAGCTCAATTTGGCGGACAAAGATTTGGAGAAATGGAAGTTTGGGCTCTAGAAGCTTATGGAGCTTCTTACACTTTACAAGAAATGCTTACTGTTAAATCGGATGATATAAGTGGTAGATCTAAAGTTTATAAAAATATTGTTGATGGGAACTATGAGGTGGAATCTGGAGTTCCTGAATCATTTAATGTTTTAAGTAATGAAATTAAAGCATTAGGCATCAATTTAGAATTAGAGGACTCAAAAGAGGAATAATATGCAAGACATTATCAAAAATATAAATAAAAGCTCAAGAAGAAATTTCGACCTTATCTCATGTGGACTTGCTTCACCTCAAATGATTAGATCATGGTCCTGGGGAGAAGTTAAGAAACCAGAAACTATCAATTATAGAACCTTCAAACCTGAAAGAGACGGCTTATTTTGTGCAAGAATTTTTGGCCCTATAAAAGATTTTGAATGTCTTTGTGGAAAATATAAAAGAAGAAAGCATAGAGGTGTAATCTGTGAAAAATGTGGCGTTGAAGTAACGGCCACTAAAGTTAGAAGAGAAAGGATGGGCCATATTGAATTAGCCTCTCCTGTTGCACATATTTGGTTTCTGAAATCACTTCCTTCAAGAATAGGCTTATTCCTTGATATGACTCTAAGAGAAATTGAAAGAGTCCTTTATTATGAAAGTTTTGTAGTTGTTGAAGCCGGTATTACCGATCTTACTAAAGGACAACTTTTAACAGAGGATGAATATTATGAAGCACTAGACGAATATGATGATGACTTCACTGCATTGATGGGAGCAGAAGCTATACAGATATTATTGAATGAAGTTGATCTAGAAAAAGAACTTCAAATAATTAAAGAAGAATTAAATACTAGTGGTTCTGAGACAAAAATTAAGAAACTTCAAAAAAGATTAAAACTAATAGAAGCTTTTAAAGAAAGTGGACAGAAACCAGAGTGGATGATTATGAATGTTCTTCCAGTCTTGCCTCCTGATTTAAGGCCATTGGTACCATTAGATGGAGGAAGATTCGCAACATCTGATTTAAATGATTTGTATAGAAGAGTTATAAATAGAAACAATAGACTTAAGAGACTACTTCTCTTAGGTGCCCCAGAGATTATCGTTAGAAATGAAAAGAGAATGCTTCAAGAATCGGTAGATGCTCTTTTAGATAACGGCAGAAGAGGAAGAGCTATATTAGGCACAAACAAAAGACCATTAAAATCTCTTGCAGATATGATCAAGGGTAAGCAAGGAAGATTTAGACAAAACTTACTCGGGAAAAGAGTAGATTATTCAGGTAGATCGGTAGTTGTTTCTGGCCCAACATTAAAATTACATCAATGTGGATTACCAAAGAAAATGGCACTCGAATTATTTAAGCCATTTATTTTTAATAAATTAGAGCAGAAAGGAATAACAATAACAATTAAAGCTGCGAAACAATTAGTTGAAGAAGAGACTCCTGAAGTATGGGATTGTTTAGATGAAGTTATCAGAGAGCACCCAGTTTTACTAAATAGAGCTCCAACACTTCATAGACTTGGTATTCAAGCGTTTGAACCAGTATTAATTGAAGGTAAAGCTATTCAATTACACCCTCTAGTTTGTACCGCATTTAATGCTGATTTTGATGGAGACCAAATGGCTGTTCATGTACCTCTATCACTTGAAGCACAACTTGAAGCACGTGCTTTAATGATGTCTACAAATAATATTTTATCCCCTGCTAGTGGAGAACCGATTATTCAACCAAACCAAGATGTTGTTCTAGGTATTTATTATTTAACTAAAGAAGATTTTGGTCTTCCAGGAGAAGGAAGATCTTTTGTAGACGTGCATGAGGTAAAAAGAGCTTTCCTAGAGAAGCAAATTAATCTACACACTAAAATTAAAGTTAGAGTTACAGAAGGTGACAATAAGAAAGTTTATGATACTACTGTCGGTAGATGTCTGTTATATGAAATCATGCCTACAGGGTTAGAATTTTCAAAAATAAACAAAACACTAAAAAAGAAAGATGTTCTTAATCTGATATCTCACGTATATAAAGATTTCGGTCTAAAAGAATCTGTTCTTTTTGCTGACCAATTAATGTATCTAGGTTTTGAATATTCAACTACATCTGGTGCTTCTATTGGAGTAAATGATTTTGAGATTCCTGATAATAAAGAGGCCATCATTTCTAATGCAGAGAATGAAGTTCAGAATATAGAACAACAATTTGAGTCAGGCCTTCTAACTAAAGGAGAAAAATACAACAAAATCATAGATATCTGGTCTAGAACTAATGAAAAAGTAGCTAGTTCAATGATGGATGCTTTAGGCGATCAGGTAGACACTGATAAAGATGGCAAAGAAACTATATCCCCATCATTTAATAGTGTATTTATGTATGCAGATTCAGGAGCCAGAGGATCTCCAGCACAAATAAGACAGTTAGCTGGCATGAGAGGTCTGATGTCTAAGCCAGATGGCAGCATCATTGAAAGTGCTATTACATCTAATTTTAGAGAAGGTTTATCTATGCTTGAGTACTTCACTTCTACTCACGGTGCACGAAAGGGTCTTGCTGATACTGCTCTTAAAACTGCAAATTCAGGCTATCTAACAAGACGTTTAGTTGATGTATCTCAAGATGTTGTTATCACTACAGAAGACTGTGGAACTGAAGAAGGCATAACAGTCGAAGCAATTATTGATGGTGCATCAGTAATTCAAACAATATCTGAAAGAATTTTAGGCCGAGTTTTACAAGAAGACATTAAAAAAGGAAGTAAGGTGTTTTTTAAAAAAGGACATCTTTTTGATGAAGAATCTGCTATGGAAGTTCAAAATTCTGGTGTTAAGAAAGTAAAAATTAGATCTCCAATAACTTGTGAAGCAAGTCATGGTTTATGCGCTAAATGTTATGGTCGAGATTTAGCAAGAGGACATTTAGTCCATATAGGTGAAGCAGTAGGTGTTGTTGCAGCTCAATCAATTGGAGAGCCAGGAACACAGCTTACTATGAGAACATTCCATATTGGTGGAGCTGCATCTGGTTCTGCAGAAGATGATTCGATAACAACATTAAGGGGTGGAATCGTAGTCTTTGGCTCCTCTCTAAAAACTGTTGAAAAAAAGAATGGTGAATTTATTGTTGTATCAAGAAATGCACATTTAACAATTCAGGATGAAGATGAAAATTTACTTGAAAAATATTCTGTACCTTATGGTGCTGAGATTCTCTATAGCGATAAATCAAAAGTAGAACCAGGCACATTAATTTCTAAATGGGATCCACTAACACTTCCAATTATCTCTGAAGCTGAAGGAACAATATCTTTTAATGATTTAACAGAAGATATAACAATGAAAGTTGAAGTTGATGATCTAACAGGATCAACAACAAGAGAAGTGATAGATGCTAATGAGAGGCCTGTTAAAGGAAAAACAATGACTCCAATACTTACAGTTGTCGATTCTAAGAAAAAGGTTGTCGGATCTTATACTCTCCCATCTAAATCAATTTTAATGAAAAACAATGGTAACAAAGTTACAAAAGGAGAATTTTTAGCAAGAGTTCCTGTAGAAGGCACAAAAACAAAAGATATAACTGGCGGACTTCCAAGAGTTGCAGACTTGTTTGAAGCAAGAAAACCTAAAGATGGTGCAATTTATGCAGAAACTTCAGGAACACTTTCTTATGGAAAAGAAACAAAAGGAAGAAAAAGATTGGTGATAACACCTAAGAAAGGCGATCCAGTTGAAATGATGATCCAAAAATATAGAGCTGTTTCATTCTTAGAAGGAGATTATGTTGAAAGAGGAGACATACTTTGCCACGGACCAGTGGACACGCATAGTCTTTTAGCTTTGCATGGAGTTGAAGAATTAGCTAAACATTTAATTGCTGAAGTTCAGGATGTTTACAGACTTCAAGGTGTTGTGATAAATGATAAGCATATTGAAACAATATGTAGGCAAATGATGAAAAAAGTCACCATTATAGAGTCTGGAGACAGTAATTATATTGAAGGCGATATAGCTGATCTTGGCCAAGTAAGAGCAGCAAATAAAAACCTTGAAGCTTCAGGGAAGAAACTAGCTATATTTGATAGAATGCTTCTAGGCATAACCAAAGCCGCATTATCGACTGATTCATTTATTTCTGCTGCTTCTTTCCAAGAAACAACGAGAGTTTTAACAGAAGCTGCAGTTACAAGCAGAAAAGATATATTAAAAGGCCTAAAAGAAAATGTCGTTGTTGGTAGATTAATACCTGCAGGAACAGGTTTTGCAGCCAATCAAAAGGCAAGTGTTTCATCAGAAGAAATACAAGACATAGAAGAAGCATTGAAAAAAGAACTACTGGAAAGCTTTCAGTAAGCATTGACCTATGATTATCACTGCTCTATCATTCAGTTTTTAAAAATATGGCTACGATAAATCAATTAGTAAGGAAGCCTCGAAAGACAAAAGCTCTTAAGAGTGATGTTCCTGCTTTAAAAAATTGCCCACAAAGAAGAGGTGTGTGTACTCGTGTGTATACAACAACGCCAAAAAAACCAAATTCTGCTCTCAGAAAAGTATGTAGAGTAAAACTAACTTCAGGTTTTGAAGTCACCTCTTATATAGGGGGAGAAGGACATAATCTTCAAGAGCATTCAGTTGTTTTGATTAGAGGTGGAAGAGTAAAAGATTTACCAGGTGTGCGTTACCATACTGTTAGAGGCGCATTAGATACTTCTGGTGTATCTGAAAGGAAACAAGGCAGATCTAAATACGGAGCAAAGAGAGCTAAATAATGAGAAGAAGAGCAGCGCCTAAAAGAAAAATTATTCCTGATTCAAAATATGAAAGTGAATTAGTAGCAAAATTCATGAATCAACTTATGGTTGATGGAAAAAAATCTACTGCCGAGAAAATTGTTTATGGAGCTTTTGAAGAGTTAGAAAAAAATAATAAGAAAGAAGATCTTGTTGAAATGTTCAGAAAAATTTTAGATCAAATAGCGCCTGTTGTTGAAGTTAGATCAAGAAGAATAGGTGGAGCTACATACCAAGTCCCTGTTGAAGTAAGAGCTAAGAGAAGAACAGCATTAGCAATGAGATGGTTAGTTGAAGCAGCAAGAAATAGAAAAGAAAAATCTATGCCTGCAAGATTAGCAGCTGAACTTGGTGAAGCAAAAGATGGCAAAGGAGCAGCTGTTAAGAAAAAAGAAGATATGCATAGAATGGCTGAGGCAAACAAAGCATTCGCACATTTTAGATTTTAATCATGGCCAGAAAAACACCCTTAAATAGATATAGAAATATAGGTATATGTGCTCACGTTGATGCTGGGAAAACTACCACAACAGAAAGAGTTCTCTTTTATACAGGAATTTCACACAAAATAGGAGAAGTTCACGATGGCGCAGCTGTTATGGACTGGATGGAACAAGAACAAGAAAGAGGCATAACCATTACATCTGCTGCAAC
>CAYFES010000046.1:0-5893 GCA_964342225.1 uncultured Gammaproteobacteria bacterium | reverse complement strand
AGCAAGAATGAATATAAATGTAATATCAGTCTTTCCAGAGATTATAGAAGCTTCTATGCATGGATTAACAGGAAAAGCTTTTAAAGATAAAAAAGCCAAACTTGAATTATTTGATTTAAAAAAATTCTCAAAAACAGAATACGGTAGTGTTGATGATTCTCCTTATGGTGGCGGAGAAGGTATGGTCATATCTGCTGAACCTTTAGTTGATTGTATTAAAGAAATTAATACACCTGGACATGTAATTTATCTCACCCCTCAAGGCAAAAGTTTCAATCAAAAAAAATCCTTGGAACTATCAAAATATAAAGATATAACTTTTGTTTGTGGAAGGTATGAAGGTATTGATCAAAGATTTATTAATAAATATGTGAATGAAGAATTATCGATTGGAGATTATGTTCTAAGCGGCGGTGAAATAGCAACATGCGTAGTAATAGACTCAATCCTTAGAAACGTTGAAGGAGTCATAGGAAATAAAGAGTCTGTTTCTAGAGATAGTTTTTCAGATGGAAGATTAAAAGGACACGTATACACTAGACCAAAAGAATTTGAAGGAGATCATGTTCCTGAAATACTACTTTCTGGAGATCATAAGAAAATAGAAGAATGGAAGTTAGCTAATAGTCTTTGGGTCACCAAACAAAAACGCCCAGATTTATTTAAACAAATACAACTTTCTGAAAAAGAAATGATATTATTACGGCAGTACGAAGATCAGATTAACGAAAAAACAAATACAAATGGCTAAAAACGTAATTGAAAAAATAGAAAAAGAGCAGCTTCAAGATCATCCTGAATTTAGAACAGGAGATACAATTGAAGTTAAGGTTAAAGTTACAGAAGGCGAAAGAACTCGTCTTCAAGCTTTTGAAGGTCTTGTAATAAGCAAGAAGAATAGAGGAATAAACTCTTCTTTTATTGTTAGGAAGATCTCAAATGGTGTAGGTGTTGAGAGAACCTTTCAAACACATAGCCCTTTAATCGGCTCAATCAAAGTTAAAAGAAAAGGTTTGGTCAAACAATCTAAGTTGTACTATATTCGTGAAAGATCCGGAAAATCTGCTAGGATTAAAGAAAAAATTACTTAGTGCAATCAGAATCTAAACTATTAGTTGAAACTTTTATCGACTCATTGTGGTTGGAGAAGAATCTTTCTCAGAATACATTAGACTCATATAAAAATGACCTAAATAAATTTAGATTATTCATTGAAAAGAATGAAAAATCAGCTTTAAGAGCAGATCACTTATTGATTTTATCTTATTTAAGTTATCTTCTAGATAAAGGGTTCTCATCAAAAACCATATCTAGAAATATTTCTTCACTAAAAGGTTTTTATAAATACTTAATCTCTACTAATCAAATATCTAGTAATCCAACTGCTAATATAGATGCTCCTAAGTCAGGATTTTTCTTGCCTACAACTCTAACAGTTGAAGAAACACAAAAAATTTTAGATGCTCCAATTGAAACCAAACATATTGAGCTGAGAGATAAGGCTATGCTTTATACCCTCTATGCAACAGGAATGAGAATAAGTGAATTAGTAAGCTTAGGAATACATAATGTGAATTTAACAAGAGGATCTGTTCAAGTAATGGGCAAGGGAGGAAAAGAAAGACTCATACCTTTAACAGATCAAGCCGTAAAGATGATTAAGTTATATCTTTCAGATTCAAGAGATAAATTAAGCAAAGGCAAAGATCATACAAATATATTTGTATCAACACATGGGAAACAGATTACAAGACATAGCTTTTGGCACAGAATCAAGATTTATATTGAAAGAGTAGAAATAAAAAAAGATGTTCATCCACATACTTTAAGACATGCATTTGCCACACATATGCTAAATAATGGAGCAGACTTAAGGTCAGTTCAGTTGCTTTTAGGCCATTCTGATTTGGCAACAACTCAAATCTATACACATGTTGCACAAGAAGAAGTTCAGAATATGCATAAAAAACATCATCCAAGAGGATAACCATGCATAGATTTATAAAATATTTATTTCTGATTAGCGCTATTCTTTTTTCTGAAGAAGATGTCAAAAAAAATATTCAAAAAATTCTTCCTGCTGGTTTTGAAATTAATTTTATAGAGGAATCCGAAGTACCAAATTTTTATGTAGTCAATGTATTAAATAATCAAATACTATATGTCTCAGATGATTATAAATTTGTTTTTGCTGGAGATTTAATAGGCATTGGAGATGACGGCATAGTAAGCATTAACAACAAATATAAAAATAAATTTACTCAGAAGCTTATATCAACAATTAAAGCTGAAGAATCAATAGATTTTGTATCAAAAAACGAACGACACAAAATAAAAGTATTTACTGACATTTCTTGTGCTTATTGTCGATTATTTCATAGTGAGATTGAAAAATATCTTGATAAAGGCATTACAGTTCAATATTTAGGATTTCCAAGAGATGGGTTAGAAGGAGAAGTATTCAAGAATATGCAAAGTGCTTGGTGCAGCAATAATAGAAAAGAATCATTAACAAAATTAAAGCTTGGAGAGGAAATTAAAAAAGAATTATGTCAAAATCCGATAAAAGAACACTTTAGAATAGGGAGTTTGATAGGAATTACTGGCACTCCGACAATTGTTTTGGATGATGGTAGAAAATTTTCAGGTTATATACCAGCAGATGACCTGATTGAACTTATAGATAATGGATAAATCTGAAATAGTTTTAATATTAAATAAGACATCTGAAAAAGTAGATAGTCTTAGGGGGTTCCTTTGACCCTGAAAAACTTCAATTAGAATTAGATAAACTAGAGACTAAATTACAAGATCCAGAAATTTGGAAAGATCATAAAAAACTGAATTCCCTAAATAAAGAAAAATCGGCAGTAGAAGCAAAATTGAATGAATTTATTTCCCTTGATGAAAAGTTTAATGAAATAAAAGATCTAATTAATATCTCAATAGAGCTAGGAGAAGAAGAGGAGCTTGAATCTCAACATGTCTCCTTGATAAATATAGATGCAGAAATTGATTCATTAGAAACTAAAAAATATTTTTCTAAAAAACATGATTTAAATAATGCTTTTATCGACATTCAATCAGGCTCAGGAGGCACAGAAGCACAGGATTGGGCTGAAATGCTTTTTAGAATGTATTCTAGGTGGGCTGAGGATATGGATTTTGTAGTAAAGATTGAAGAATATTCAGTTGGTGATGTTGCTGGAATAAAAAGCGCTAGCATGCATATTAGTGGAAATTATGCTTATGGCTGTCTAAGAACAGAGACAGGAATCCACAGATTAGTAAGAAAATCTCCTTTTGATTCTGGAAATAGAAGACACACTTCTTTTGCAGCAGTTTTTGTTTCTCCAGAACTAGAAGATGATGTTGAAATAGAGTTAGACATGTCCAAAGTAAGAATAGATACATATAGAGCTTCTGGTGCAGGAGGGCAGCATGTAAATAAAACAGATTCAGCAGTACGACTTACTCATATTCCTACAGGCTTAGTTGTTCAGTGCCAATCTCAGAGATCGCAACATCAGAATAAAGATAGGGCAATAAAACAGCTTAAATCAAAATTGTATGAACTAGAATTACAGAAAAAAGAAGAAGAGATTAAAAAAATTGAAGATGCAAAAACTGATATTGGTTGGGGCAACCAAATAAGATCTTATGTGCTTGATCAATCTAGAATTAAAGATATTAGAACCAAACATGAGGAAACAAATACGCAGGCAGTATTAGATGGTAAAATTAATAACTTCATCAAAGAAAGTTTAAAAAATGGATACTAAAGAGTTAACAAAAGTTCAGAAAGATAGAGAAGAAAAATTAAAAAAGCTCAGATCAGAAGGTTTTAATTTTCCAAATGATTTTGAAAAGAAAGATCAAATTGGAGATCTAGTTGAGAAATATAATTCTTTAGCTAAAGAAAAGCTTGAAGCAAAAAAAGTTACAGTCAAAACAGCAGGCAGAATAATGCTTAAAAGGGTTATGGGCAATGCTGCTTTTATGACTTTTGAAGATTCAACAGGCAGAATCCAGACTTATTTCTCTAAAGACAACTTAGCCGAACAACTTGATTCAGTCAAAGAATTAGATATGGGAGACATAATTGGAGTTGAAGGTGTTTTATTTAGAACAAAAACAGATGAGCTAACTATAGAAGTTAAAAAAATTAGATTATTAACAAAATCGTTAAAGCCTATGCCTGAAAAGCATAAAGGATTAACTGACATTGAGACAATATATAGACAAAGATATGTTGATTTGATGAGTAACCCAGAATCTAGAGAGCTTTTTGTAAAGAGAAATAAGATTATTCAATCTTTAAGAAGGAATTTAGAAGAAGAGGGATTTTTAGAGGTTGAAACTCCAATGATGCATCCTATTCCTGGAGGTGCTAATGCTAGACCGTTTGAAACACATCACAATGCATTAGATAAACAATTATTTTTAAGAGTAGCTCCAGAACTCTATTTAAAGAGATTATTAGTTGGAGGCTATGAAAAAGTATTTGAAATTAACAGGAATTTTAGGAATGAAGGTATATCAACGATTCATAATCCTGAGTTTACAATGCTGGAATTCTACGAAGCTTATGGCGATCTAAACAGAACAGCTAAATTAATACAAAAACTTGTACAAGATAGTGTCTTAGCAGTTAATGATTCATTAAATATAACTTATGAAGATAAACCTTTAAATTTAGAAGGAGATTTTAGAGTTGTTGCGCTTAAAGATTTAGTTAAAGAAAAGTTAAAGTTATCAAGCCTTGATACTGAAGATGAAATTTTTAATGCAGCTAAAGAGAACAAACTGAAATTACACAAAAGTTGGGGATGGGGCAAAGTATTGCTTGAACTATTCGAAGCTTTTGTAGAAAAAGATCTATGGGAGCCAACTTTTGTCAAAGATTATCCATATGAAGTATCTCCATTATCTAGAAGAAAGAATGATAATGAAGACTACACTGACAGGATGGAACTTTTTATTGCAGGCAGGGAATTTTCAAATTTTTTCTGTGAGCTTAATGATCCACATGATCAGGAACAAAGATTTATTGATCAAGTAGAACAAAAGAAAGCAGGAGATAATGAAGCAATGTTCTTTGATGACGACTATATAAATGCATTGAAACATGGAATGCCTCCAGCGGTAGGTGTAGGTATTGGTATTGATAGATTAATCATGCTTGCAACTGATAGACGTTCAATTCGAGATGTAGTTTTTTTTCCAACTCTAAAGTAAATTGAACAGGCTTTATATTTTTCTAGTTTTAGTTCTTGTAACTGCTTGTGGAGGTGGAGGAGGATCTTCAACTCCAGAACCAGTTCCAACACCAGCCCCAACACCAGCTCCAACACCAGAACCTACACCGGAACCAACACCAGCCCCAACAGGTATCTTCGAAATGGATTCAAATTGCCCAACACATATTCAGGAAGCATTCTTAGATGTAAGTGAGGCTCCTGGCCCTGGAGAAAGTTACGATATGATGCCAAGACTTCAGGTTACTTGTGTTGATGGCGAATTAATTGTTAACACTAATTCAGTTCCACACTATAACTTCATTCCTATGACACCAAATGATCTAGTAGAGAAAGATGAGGAATGGAGAGTTCCACTAGAGCCCACAATAGACCCAAATGGACCGACTAACATAGGATATACCGGTTCTGTTGTATTGGGGTATATGGGCTTTACCAATACGGGTCTTTATGTATTTGGTCCTACAGAAGCAGCACAGCCGCCAAACCAAGCATATGGTGATCCTGTGTACAACAACATACTAGATGATTGTGGTGGTCATACCGCTTTTGCTTACCATAATCACTATTTAAATGTCCGCTGTTTTAATCCTAATGGACTTACAGCCAATCCAGGAACTGATCCACAACCTGAA
>CAYFES010000045.1:0-5918 GCA_964342225.1 uncultured Gammaproteobacteria bacterium | reverse complement strand
CAAAAGAAAATGAACTAGCTAACAGTACTAAAAGAAATAGTATGTATCTCATATCTCTCTCCCATAAGAAATTAATCCCTCTATAATATAACAATTGGCGCCTATAGCAAACATTTGAGACATTGAGAAAAAGCGAGAGAAGCGAAAAAATAAGTGAAATATTAGATGAATATTTCCCTAGCCCTGATGTTCCTCTAAAACATTCAGACCCATTTACACTTTTGGTAGCAGTTTTACTCTCAGCACAATGCACAGATGAAAGAGTGAATTCAATCACTCCCAAGCTCTTCAAAAAGGCTAAAACCCCAGAAAAAATGGCATTATTAAAGGAAAGGGAAATTTACAAGATAATAAAACCTTGTGGCTTAGGACCCAAGAAATCAAAAGCAATTAGAGAATTATCTCGTATTCTGGTTAAGGAATATAATTCTAAGGTGCCAAAAAACCTTGAAAAGCTCGAGAAACTACCGGGTGTAGGCCATAAAACTGCATCTGTAGTGATGTCTCAAGCCTTTAATATTCCTGCTTTTCCTGTAGATACACATATACATAGATGTGCCCAAAGATGGGGGCTTTCGTCTGGTAAGAACGTAAAAACAACAGAAAATGATTTAAAGAAGCTTTTTCCTGAGAAAGAATGGAATAAGCTTCATATACAAATTATTATGTATGCTAGAAACTATTGTCCTGCTAGAGGTTGCTTTGGTCTCGAGTGCTCAATATGTAAAACATGCTTTCCAAACAGGAAATCAAAATTTAAACATAAAAAACCATAATGAATGAGTTTAAAAAGACACAAAATCAAAATATTTCAGAATATGATGCAGATCTTGCAACATTCTTAGATAAAGAGCTATTAAGGCAAGAAGAACACATAGAACTAATAGCTTCAGAAAATTATGCTTCAAAAAGAGTTTTAGAGGCTCAAGGCAGCGTATTAACCAACAAATATGCTGAAGGTTATCCTAATAAGAGGTATTACGGGGGTTGCGAGCATGTTGATGGGGCAGAAACACTAGCAATTGAAAGAGCTAAAGAACTTTTTAAGGCTAAATTTGCTAATGTTCAGCCACATTCGGGCGCTTCAGCAAATGCAGCTGTGTTTTTAGCGTTACTTGAACCAGGAGATACATTCCTAGGAATGGCGCTAGATCAAGGAGGTCACTTGACTCATGGAGCAAAAGTAAATTTTTCTGGTCGAAATTTTAATGCTATTCAATATGGACTACATCCAGAAACAGGTGAAATAGACTATGAAGCTGTTAATGAGCTTGCATTAAAGCATAAACCTAAGCTTATATTGGCTGGTTTTTCAGCCTATATGGGTGTTGTTGATTGGAAAAAATTTAGAGAAATAGCAGATAGTATCGGGGCTTATCTGATGGTAGATATGGCTCATGTTTCAGGGTTAGTTGCTGCTGGAATATACCCAAATCCCATTGAATATGCGCATGTAGTAACAAGTACAACACACAAATCATTAAGAGGTCCTAGATCTGGAATCATACTTTCTAATGAAGATGAAGATTTTCAGAAAAAATTAAATTTTGCAGTATTTCCTGGTTCACAAGGTGGCCCTTTAATGCATGTTATAGCAGCTAAAGCTGTATGTTTTAAAGAAGCTATGACTAATGATTTTAAGGATTATTCGAAACAAATAATTAAGAATGCTCAAGCTATGTGTAAAAAATTTATAGCTAGAGGGTATGATTTAGTGCACCCGATGACAGAGAACCACTTATTATTACTTGATTTACAGAAAAAAGAGGTAAATGGAAAGGAGGCAGAAGAGCTTTTAGGAACAGTCAATATAACAGTTAATAAAAATTCTATTCCCAATGATCCAGAATCTCCATTTATTACATCAGGTATTAGGATTGGAACTCCAGCAATAACAACTAGGGGTTTTAAAGAAGAGGAAGCTGAACAAGTAGTAGATTTAATGTGTGATGCTATTGAAAATAGAAATGATCAAGCCTCACTTGATAGAATTAAAGATGAGGTAAAAGAACTTTGTAATAATTTTCCGGTTTATAAATAATGTTTTGTCCATTTTGCTCCAGCGAAGAAACTAAAGTTGTTGATTCTCGATTAGTTGCTGGCGGTTCACAAATAAAACGAAGAAGAGAATGCATTGATTGTGGTGAAAGATTTTCAACTTATGAAGAAGCTGAGCTAGTTATGCCAAAAGTAGTGAAATCAAATGAAAGAAGAGAACCATTTGATGAAGATAAATTAATCGCATCACTTAATGTAGCCTTGGAGAAAAGGCCAGTATCATCAGAACAAATTGAGAATGCAATACAAAATATAAAAGACTACATTAGAAAAATAGGTGAAAGAGAAATTCCATCTCAAATAATTGGCAAACAAGTAATGAGTCAACTGAAAGAATTAGATCAAGTTGCTTATGTTCGATATGCATCTGTATATGAAGATTTCCAAGATATAAAAGATTTTGCTGATGAAGTATCTGAATTATCTAAAAAATAAAGCTTAATATTCCTAATTATGAAAAATCTAAGTAAACACAAAGACAAAGTAAATGCGAGAGAACTTTTAGTCCAGGCATTGTATGAATTCTCATTTGGACATAATGATGCTAAATCAATTGAAGAATCATTTCGAAAAGATTTTACTAAGACCAAGGTAGATTATATTTTTTTCAGAAATATATTTAGTCATGTAACTTCAAACTTTGAAAGATTAAAAGATTTGGTGCATCAATCTGCAGAATTAGAACTATTTGGAATAAAAAATATAGAAACTATGGAAGAAAATATACTTTTACTTAGCTTAGCAGAAAGCGAACTAGAAAATACACATAGAAATATACTTATTGATGAAGGAGTAAGATTGAGTAAAAAATTTGGAGCAGATAACTCTTATAAATTCATTAACGCAACATTAGAAAAAATATTAGAATCTAATTAATGAAAACACTTGGTTTTATTGGTTGTGGTCACATTGCCAAATCTCTAATCACAGGACTCAAACGGGATTCCAATTACGAAATTATTGGTTATGACAAAATGCAAGATAGCTTAGACTGGCTAAAAATAAATAATTGCACTCCCCTTTCGTTAGATGAATGCTGTAATAATGCAGATATTCTTTTCTTATGTGTTAAACCTCAAGATATGCCTACATTATGCAAAGAATTGTCTGCAATAGTTAACAAGAACCAGAGCATAGTCAGTGTTGCTGCAGGGATAAAATATGAGAGCTTAAAAAATTCCCTACCTACAGACAAAATATTTAGAGCAATGCCAAATGTAGGTGCTAAAGATAATTTAGGAATTACAGCTATCTTTTCTCATTCTGATAACTCAGAGATATTGCGAATATTTAAATTTTTGGGTGAAGCATATGAAGTTGAAAATGAAGACCAAATTGATCTTCATACTGTCCTAATTGGTAGTGGTCCTGCGTTTTTCTATGAACTTCTAAGTGAATTTGAAAGAAGAATGGATATCTTAGTCCAAGATAAAGATATTAAACGACTTATATCAATTATCTTTCTTTCAAGTTTGATTACTTCAATAAAGAATGGGGAAAATCTTGATGATTTAATTGAAAGCGTTGCGTCAAAGGGAGGCACAACAGAAGCTGGATTAAACTTTTTATATAAAGAAAAATTTAATGAGATCTTCTCTGGTGCAGTCGATGCTGGTGTTAAAAGAGCTAAAGAATTATCTATGGATTAAATCAGATCTATTTGGACCATTCGAAATTAAAGTTACCTTTACTCCAACATAATCTTCAACGTAGCTTATAAAAGCTTTAGTTTCTTCTGGCAAACTATCAAAATCCTTGCAGTTATTTAATGAAGTATTCCACCCCTTGAGATTATCATAGACTGGTTCAACTTTATGTAGGAGCCTAGATTTAAATGAAGTATCAACTCCATCTATTTTGTAACTATGGCAAACTCTTATGGTTTCAAAGCCATCTAAGACATCTAGTTTAGTGATACAAAGTTCAGTTAGATTATTGAGTTTAGCTGAATACTTTAAAGCAACAAGATCGAGCCAACCACACCTTCTTGGTCTTCCTGTAGTTGCTCCAAATTCATGTCCTAACTCTGCTAACTTCTCACCTTCTTCACAAAAAAGTTCAGTTGGAAATGGGCCTGAGCCAACTCTAGTCGTATAAGCTTTTGTAACACCTAAAACATCAGAATATATACTTTTTGGAAACCCAGATCCTACACCAACTGACGTGGCCAGTGTATTTGATGAAGTAACATATGGGTAAGTTCCATAATCAACATCAAGTAGAGTTCCTTGAGCTCCTTCATAGAGTATATTGCCTCCACCATCATAAATTTCTTCTAATGAATCTGTAACATCGCCAAAATATTTTGATGCTTTTTGATAGGATTCTTTAAGATTGTTTAAGACTTCCTCATAATCGAAAGTATCAGATGCATGAATTGTCTCTATTTGAAAATTATAATAATCAACTAAATTTTTTAACTTCTGCTCTAGTAATTCATTGTCCTCTAGATCAAATGCTTTGATACTTCTTCTAGCAGTCTTATCTTCATAAGCTGGGCCGATACCTCTTCTAGTTGTACCTATTGCATTCTTTTTATCTTCTCTTAACTGATCAATTTTTGCATGAATTGGTAAAAGCAAACTGCAATAACGACTGATGCGTAATTTTCCTTCCAGTTTTATACCTTTTGATTCTAGTTGCTCTATTTCCTCTAGTAATGAATCAAGAGAGAGTATTACTCCCTGACCAATGAAACAAGAAACATGGTCATAAAATACACCGGATGGAATTAAATGTAATACAAATTTTTCTTCTTCGTTATAAATGGTATGACCTGCGTTATGGCCTCCTTGAAAACGACAGACAGCATCAAATTTTTTGGAAAAGTAATCTACAATCTTCCCTTTACCTTCATCACCCCATTGAGTTCCTACAAGGATAAGGGACTTTTTCATTGATTAGCGTTTTTCTGACTTATTAAGGTATTTGAAATAATCGCTATCAGGATCTATTAATAAAATGTCACCTTCATCATTGAAAGTTTGCTTATAAGCTTTAAGACTTCTGGTGAAGTCATAGAATTCAGGATCTTCATTATATGCACTTGCATATGTTGCTGTTGCTATTGCATCGCCCTCACCTCTAGTTTTTTCAGCTTCTTTTGTTGCATTAGCAAGGATAATAGTTCTCTGTTTATCTGCATCAGCTCTTATTCTTTCAGCTGTTTCTCTTCCTTCCGCTCTTAACTCTTCTGCTATTCTATTTCTTTCAGTTTTCATTCTTTCAAAAACTGAAGCCCTAATTTCTCTTTCAAAATCTATTCTTTTAACTCTAAAATCTATAATTTCTACACCTAGTTCATTTGAGTCTTCACCAAGAGAATTTTTTAAAGCAAGCATAAGTCCATCTCTGTCTCCAGAAACAACTTCATTTAAAGTTCTTTTACCAAATTCGTTTCTTAACTTATCTTTTACCCTTCTTTGCAGAGTATCTTCAGCAACTCTGTCCTGGCCACCATTAGTTGAAGTGTAATAAGTTTCAGCATCAACAATCTTGTATTTAACAAATGAGTCAACACTTAGAGGTTTAGCTTCGCTTGACAATACTCTATCTGGAGGAGTGTCTAAAGTTCTAATCCTGCCTTCAAATTTAATTACACTATCTATAAAAGGAACTTTAAAGTTGAGTCCTGGGTCTAAAGTTCTTTCAAAAGCTCCAAGCTTTAATAAAATCGCTTTTTCTGTATCTCTTACAACAATTACCGACTGAAAGATAATTGTAATTACTAAAAGAACAAGAAGAGTAATAAAACCATTTCTAGTCATCATCTTCCTCCTGTTTTTTTATTAATTGATCAAGCGGTAAATAAAGTAGATTATTTCCACCCTCTACATCGATCATTACTTTAGTGCTTGATG
>CAYFES010000044.1:0-6435 GCA_964342225.1 uncultured Gammaproteobacteria bacterium | reverse complement strand
AAAGAAGAAAAAATTCAGGTTTCTAAATCGAAACATGAAAAATGTTCAAGATGCTGGCATAGAGTAGAAGGAGTAAAAGCAGGCGAACATTGTTCAAGATGTGAGAGCAATATGAATGGAGATGGTGAAAAAAGGAGCTTCTTCTAATTGAGATATCAATTTTTAGGCGCTTTCCTAGTCCTATTATCTATAGATTTAGGCATTAAGTACTGCGTAAACTCACAAGAATACTCGTCTTTTACTTTAATTCCATTTTTCTTAGATTTTCTTCTTGTTAAGAACACGGGAGTAGCTTTTAGCTTTTTAAGTTCTTCAAATATTTTTATTCAGGCATTGCTAATTTTAATAATAATGGCTGCTTTAGCATTTCTAATTTATAGTTTCTTAAATGCCACAGACAAGCTACAAAAAATTGCATTAATGTTAATAATTTCAGGTGGCTTTGGAAATTTTATTGAAAGACTAGTCTCTGGATCTGTAACAGATTATTTATATCTTCATTTAGGCAGCACTTCTTTATTTATTTTTAATTTTGCTGACCTCTTAATAACTATCGGTGCATGTATAATTATCTTTGTTTGGTTAAGTGGAAATGAGCAAAAAGATTAAAGAAATAGTTTTAGCAAACCCTAGAGGTTTCTGTGCAGGAGTTGATAGGGCTATAGACATAGTTGAAAAATCATTAGAAAAATATGATGAGCCTGTATTTGTAAGGCATCAAGTTGTCCACAATAAAAAAGTTGTAGAGAGCCTAGAAAAAAAGGGCGTCAAATTCGTAAAAGAGATCAGTGAGATACCAGATAACGCAGTAGCTATCTTTAGTGCACATGGAGTTAGCAGTGAAGTTGAGAATGAAGCAAAATCTAGAGATTTTATGTATTTTGATGCTACATGCCCGCTTGTTACAAAGGTTCATCTTGAGGTTCAAAAACATGCAAAAAAGGGTAGAGACATTATTCTAATTGGACATAAAGGCCATCCTGAAGTTGTGGGAACACTAGGAAGGCACCCAAAGAATTCAGGAACAAATATATATTTAATAGAAACAAGAGAAGACATAGATGAATTAGAAGTAAATTCAGACTCTTTAGCATATGTAACTCAGACCACATTATCTGTAGACGAAACAACAGAATTAATAGAAATTTTAAAGAATAAGTTTCCTAATATTATTGGGCCAAGTGCAGATGATATTTGTTATGCAACTCAAAATAGACAGGATGCAGTTAAACAATTGTCTCTTGAATGCGAAGTTGTGCTAGTTATTGGCTCAAAAACAAGTTCAAACTCTAATAGACTTAAAGAGTTAGCAGAGAAATGTGGTACAAAATCATTCTTGATTGATGATAAAGCCGACATAGAGATAGATGAACTTAAATCTGTAACTTCTGTTGGTATTACAGCTGGAGCTTCTGCTCCTGAGGATATAGTTCAAGAAGTAATCTCTTATTTAGTCCCATTAGGCTATAACCATGTTCGAAATTTATCAGAAAATAAAGAAAGCATGACCTTTAAGTTGCCAAGAGAGTTAGCTGATTAATGAAAGTAGCTGTAATAGGTGCTGGAGTCCTAGGAATAAGTACAGCCTATTATCTTGCCAAGAAAGGGCATGACGTAGTTGTTTTTGAGTCTAAAGAACAACCAGGAATGGATACAAGTTATTCAAATGGAGGCCAGATAAGTGCTTCTAGTGCTGAAATGTGGACAAAATGGGATAACGTAAAAAAGGGAATTGGGTGGATGTTTAAGCAAGATGCCCCATTATTATTCAACCCAGTACCAAATTTTCTTGATCTAGCTGATACATATTCAAAATATATGTGGATGGCAAATTTTTTCTACACCTCTGTCTCAGGTAAATACAAAATTAATTCTCAGAATGCTTTTGAAATAGCTGTAAAATCTAGAGAGCTATATTTCCAGATTGCAGAAGATGAGAATATTGATTTTGATCTAACAAGAAAAGGAGCAATACAGATTTTTGGTAATACTGCTGATTTTGAAAAGGCTAAATCAAAAAAAGATTGGATCGAAAGTACGGGCTGCGAGTGGAAAGAATTATCAAAAGAAGAAGTTTTTGAGTTAGAGCCAGCTTTAAATAAAAATAAAGTAGTGGCAGGAGGCATCTATACAGAAGCAGATGCATCTGGAGACATCCATAAATATTGTGTAAATCTTGGACATGTGTTGTCATCCAAGTACGGAGTTAAATTTAAATTCAATGAGCAAGTGAAAGATATACATGGCCTAGATGCTCCTATAGTTTCAACAAATAAAGAAGATATTCCTTTCGATAAAGTTATTATTTGTGCAGGAGTAAAAACTCAAGAATTTAGAAATAAATTTGGAGATAATTTTAGAATTTATCCTGTAAAAGGTTATTCAATTACCATAGACCTGCATGATGAAATCTCAAGGAATGCTGCTCCATATGTCTCTATTAAAGATGATAATAGTAAAATTGTTTCTTCCAGATTGGGGAATCGCCTTAGAGTAGCTGGGACAGCAGAACTAGCAGGAGAGAATAAAGAAATAAGAAAAGAAAGAATAACACCATTAGTAGAATGGGTTAACGATTGCTTTCCTGAAATAAATACCGATAACTTCATTACTTGGGCAGGCTTAAGGCCAATGACATCAGATATGGTGCCAGTAATGAGAGAATCCAAAAGAAAAAATGTATTTTATAATTCTGGTCATGGTCATTTAGGCTGGACAATGGCTGCTTTTGCAGCAAAGTTTATATCAGATCTTATAGAAGACTAATTCGTATTGTTGTTTTCAACAGTTTAAAATCTATGTTATGAATTTTGAGATAAAAGACCATCTTATTGGTTCTGCAGAATTTATTGAATCTCCAAATAATTCTGAAAGGAATTGTTCAATTGATTTAATAGTGATTCATTGCATCAGTTTGCCTGAAGGAGATTTTTTAAATTCTAATGTTATAGATCTTTTTCAAAATAAGCTTGATCACAATAAGCACCCAACATTTAAAACTTTAAAAGAGCTTAAAGTTTCTGCTCACCTTTTCATTAGAAGAGATGGAAAAATAATACAATTTGTACCTTTTGATAAGTGTGCTTGGCATGCAGGAGAATCATCATTCAATAATAGAGATGGATGCAATAATTTTTCTATTGGTATAGAGCTAGAAGGCACAGTCCATGAAGAATTTACAGATGAACAATATAAAATATTAAAAGCAGTTATCTTAAAATTAAAAGAAGAATATGGAATAACCCATACAGTAGGACATAGCGATATAGCTCCAGATCGAAAGGTTGATCCAGGACCCCATTTTAACTGGGATAAATTAAATGATTAACACATTAAAAAATACACAATTCAATTTTCTTTTTTTAGGTATTTCTGCTGCTATGCCAAGTTTTGCATTAGGTCTTCCTTTTGGGCTTTGGTTATTATCAGCGGATGTAAGCAAAGAAACTTTAGGTTTAGTAACAGTATCTTCCTTGATTGTAGCCTTGAATTTTTTGTGGTCACCATTTGTTAATAAACTGAAAATACCTATTCTTTATAGACTTCTTGGCTTAAGAAGGTCTTGGCTTCTTTTATCTCAGATTGTTCTTGGATTTTTGCTTTTGGCATTATCTTTTATAAATCCAAAAGATCAGCTTACTTTAGTAGTAATTCTGGCTTGTTTGATATATTTCTTTTCTTCGATCCAGGATATAGCTCTTGACGCATACAGGGTAGAGTATGACAAATATTTTGATGCAGAAAATCTAGCAACCATCTATCAGATTGGTTATAAAGTTGGAGCATTTCTAATAGGTGCTCAAGTTTACAATCTAATAGGTGCAGATAACTGGTCTCTAATATATCTATATTTAGCACTTTTAATGTTTGCTTTGCCTCTTGTTACAATAATTTCTCAAAGAGTTGATGAATTAGAGTCTAATCAGAATACCTTTAATCAATTTCTTAGTGCATTTAAAGACCTCTTGCAGAAAAAGAGCGTTATTACGCTTTTAGTACTTATTGGTATATATAAAATTTCAGACATTGTGCTGGGACCAATGGCAGCATCTCTGTATACGGAAGTAGGGCTCAATAAGCCAGATTTCTTGGCACAAAAAAGCTATTTTAATTTTGCGGCAACATTCGTTGGCTCAGGGCTAGCTCTCTGGAGTATAAAAAGTCTAAAAATAAATTTTTCCATGTTTCTTGGTGCAATTATTGTGTTGTGTACCAATGTGCTTTTTTCTTTTTTATTCCTGTATCCAACTTTTGTAAATTTCATTGCCATTAATTTTCTTGATACTATTGCCCAAGCTTTTACAGCCGTATGTTTTATTACTTTTCTTGTTGGTTTAGTCGATAGAAGATTTACTGCTATTCAGTATGCATTTCTTGCCTCTCTTGTAATAATTCCAGGAACATTGATGAAGGGTTCTTCAGGTTTTATCGCTAGTGCATATGGTTTCTATAATTTCTTTATGATTATGGGTTTTCTTGGTATACCTGCCGTGTGTCTGTCCTATCTTTTATATAAAGATGAATTAAGGTGGAATGTTAATAATGGTTTAAAAGTTTTATCTATAGCTTTAGCTTTAATTATTTCTTTGCTTTCTCTGGTAGACTCTGGTGAAAGTTCTATGCAGCTCAATGACAAATTAATTCATTTTTCTATATATACAATTCTTACTTATATCACTTTAATAGCGAGCAGAAAGACAAATGTCTTCGTTTTATTAGCGATAATATTGTTGCTTGGAATTTCTCTTGAACTTGCTCAATCAATAACAGGTTTGAGGAATTTTGAGTATATGGATATAATAGCCAATTCTTTAGGAGTATTTGGGGGATTTGTTTTTTATTTTCTTCAGAGAAGAAACTTGAAAAAATCACTCTAAACCCTAAATAAAGCATGTTATTGGAGGATAACAGTTTATGAAAATTAGACCATTACAAGATAGAGTTGTCGTTAAAAGACAAGACGAAGAGACTACATCAGCAGGAGGAATAGTTCTTCCTGGTTCAGCTACTGAGAAACCGCAGCAAGGAGAAGTAATTGCTGTTGGTCCTGGAAAGAAATCTGAAGATGGAAAAACCACTCCAGTTGATTTAAAAGTAGGCGATCATGTGATATTTGGACAATATGGTGGAAATACCGTAAAAATAGATGGGGAAGAGCTTCTCATTCTAAATGAAAGCGAAATATATGGAGTCGTTAAATAGGAGGATATATGGCAGCGAAAGATGTTAAATTTAGCGAAGAAGCAAGAGCAAAATTACTAGAAGGCGTTAACACTCTTGCAGATGCAGTAAAAGTTACATTAGGCCCAAAAGGCAGAAATGTAATTTTAGATAAATCGTTTGGAGCACCAGCAGTTACTAAAGATGGTGTTTCTGTTGCGAAAGAAATCGAATTAGAAGATAAATTTGAAAATATGGGAGCTCAAATGGTCAAAGAAGTAGCTTCTCAAACAAATGATCAAGCAGGTGATGGAACAACAACAGCAACTGTTCTTGCTCAAGCAATCGTAAATGAAGGATTAAAATCAGTTTCAGCTGGTTTGAACCCAATGGACCTAAAAAGAGGAATCGATAAAGCTGTAGCTGCTGCTGTTAAAGAAGTTGAAAAACTATCAACACCTTGCAAGGATAACTCAGCAATTGCTCAAGTTGGTTCAATATCAGCTAATGGGGATACCGATGTGGGTGAAATAATAGCTGAGGCTATGGATAAGGTTGGCAAAGAAGGAGTTATTACTGTTGAGGATGGTAGCGGTATTGATAATGAGTTGGATGTTGTAGAAGGCATGCAATTTGATCGTGGATATCTTTCCCCATACTTTATTAATAATCAGGAAAAAATGAATGTTGCTTTAGAAGACCCATTCATACTTCTTTTCGATAAAAAAATATCAAATATAAAAGATTTAATCCCATTACTTGAAGCCGTTGCTAAGGCAGGGAAAGCTCTTTTAATTATTGCAGAAGATGTTGAAGGTGAAGCTCTTGCAACACTAGTAGTAAACAATATGAGAGGTGTTGTTAAAGTTGCAGCATGTAAAGCTCCTGGTTTTGGCGATAGAAGAAAAGCCATGCTTGAAGATATTGCAGTGTTAACTGGTGGAAAGGTAGTATCCGAAGAAGTTGGCCTATCTTTAGAAACAACTACAGTTGAAGATCTGGGAACAGCAAAGAAAGTTGTATTAGATAAAGAAAATACAACTATTGTTAATGGTGCTGGAGCTAAATCAACAATAGATGGAAGAGTTCAACAGATTAGAACGCAAATTGAAGACACTACATCTGATTATGACAGAGAGAAACTACAAGAAAGAGTTGCAAAACTTGCTGGCGGAGTTGCTGTCATAAAAGTTGGCGGTGGATCAGAAGTTGAAATGAAAGAGAAAAAAGCAAGAGTTGAGGATGCACTACATTCAACTAGAGCTGCAGTTGAAG
>CAYFES010000043.1:0-6658 GCA_964342225.1 uncultured Gammaproteobacteria bacterium | reverse complement strand
AACCCCTGTTGCCGGGATGAAAACCCGGTGTCCTAGGCCTCTAGACGATGGGGACACATTCGCTAATTATAGTAATTAATTATAGATTTTAAAGCTATTTATCTTCTAGTTTTTTTTCAACTGCAGCTAAAAAGCCTCTCATAAAGTTTACTTCCATTTCATCTAAACCTACTCGTGTAAAAAGCCTTTTAATTCTTGCTCCAATTTGTCTAGGATTTCCCTTATTAAAAACCTCGAGCTTTTCAGCTACATCAGTAAAGTGTTCTATTAATCTATTTATATGATTTGCTTCAGCTAAAGGAACATCCCAATGTTGATTATTTTTGATTTCAGATTCCAAAGTTCGATCAATTAACAATTGATAACAAACAACTTGTACTGACATCGCTACATTAAGAACAGGATAATCTTCATTAGCTGGTATATGGACATGTAAATTACATCTTTGTAGTTCATCGTTAGTTAAACCTCTATCTTCCCTACCAAAAAGTATTGCAACGGCATTATCTTTATCTGCTTCTGCAATTATTTTTGGTGAAGCAGAAATAATAGATTCATTAGGCCATGGAACTTTTCTATCTCGTGATGATGTGCCAATAACTAAATTGCACCCAACAAGAGCTTCTTCAAGACTATTAACTACTTGGACTGTATCAATTAAATCGCTTGCATTAGCTGCTAAAGCAGTAACTTCCTCAGATGGAAATTTTTTTGGGTTCACTAAACATAAATTACCAAAACCCATAGTTTTCATGGCTCTTAATGTCGACCCAATATTGCCTGAATTAGATGTTTCTATAAGAATAATTTTGACTTGCTTATTTAAACCCATAATATATTCACTATGTCACTACCTCCAATTCTCAACAGAGCATTAAAAGCAGCTTATGAAGGTGCAAATGAAATAATACACTTTAGCAAGAGAATTGATAATCTAGAGGTTATTAAAAAAGATGGAAATGATGTCACTACAAAGGTCGATAAGTACGTTGAAAATATCGTTTTTGATAATCTAAAACAACATTATCCTGATTTTGGATATTTTGGTGAAGAGTCTGGTTTAGAAGGCATAGATGAAAAAGAATCATCTTGGGTTTTAGATCCAATTGATGGAACAAGAAATTTTGTTCATGGCTATCCACATTATGCTTTATCGCTTGCATGTTTTAGTGAAGGTAAAGTTATCTGTGCTGTAATAATTGATCCTTTGAGAGACGAAGTATTCTGTGCAGGTGAAGGTACAGGATCTTTATTAAATAACAAGCGTATTAGAGCTAATAAAAAAAATACTTTAAAAAATGCCTTTCTATCATCCGTAGGACATTCCAATCCAGAACAAAAATATACCTATAAAGTTCTTGAAACATTTAAAGAGCTAGGTAAATACGATGTAACAATTAGAAGATCTGGCTGTACAGCACTTGATCTAGCTTATTGTGCTGCAGGAAGATTGGATGGTTTTTGGGGTCATGGTCTTAATCTTTGGGATAGACTTGCAGGTCTTTACATAGCTCAAAGTGCTGGTTGTCTAATAGGTGATTTTACTGGCGAGCCTGATACATATAATTCTGATCATATGATTGTTTCAGGACCAAAATGCTTTAAAGAATTAACAAGATGTGTTGCTTCAGGCTATCAATCTAAAGAATAAGATTCTTCAGGTTCGTTTTTAGGTTTCTCCATATCTTTCTTTGATAAATTAGTTGCGAGAAGAACTTTTACAACTATAAATATTGAAGAGTAAGAACCAATAACAACACCTATTGATAAGGCAAGACTGAAATTCTTTAGTGCTTCCCCACCAGCAAATAAAAGAGCCATAAGAACAAGCAGAGTAGTAAATGAAGTAATTATCGTTCTTGCAAATACTTGATTTAAAGAATCATTGATTAATACCTCAGAACTTCCTTTTTTATTTGGATCAAGAAAATTTTCTCTAATCCTATCTGAAACAACAATTGAGTCGTTTAAAGAATAACCGACAATCGCAAGTATTGCTGCCAACACTGAAAGATCAAAAGCTAAATTAAATACAGAGAAAATGCCGAGGATAATAAAAACATCATGAAATAATGCCGCAATAGCTCCATACCCAAATTTAATCTGAAAGCGGAAAATTATATAAACCAATATAACAAGCATAGCGACCAATATTGCTATACCTCCTTTGTCTCTTAATTCTTCACCTATCTGCGGAAAAATAGTCTCAGATTTAATTACCTGACCGAGATAATCGTCTGCTTCTAATTGATTTTTTACAGTGTCAGCTGTGATATTAAGTTCAGAATCACTTTGAAATTTAATTAAAACCTTATCATCACTACCAAAATTAAGAACTACAAAATTAGCGTTCTCAATCTTTGAAATACTGCTTCTAATTTTAGATAAGTCTGCTTTTTGATCGTATTTAATTTCTAAAGAAACGCCGCCAGTAAAATCTAACCCTAAATTTAACCCCTTAAACATTAAAGAGATGCATGCAATTACAATAAGAACTGATGAAGTAATAAAGCCTAAATTATTGTATTTTACGAATGGTATATTCATTAAACTTTTAGCTCCTCTACTCTTCTATAACCGTAAATAAAATTAACTAAAGATCTGGTGACCAAAATAGCGGTAAATATTGAGGTTACTATTCCTATGCTTAATGTAACGGCAAAACCTTTAATTGGTCCTGTACCAATTGCATAAAGAATTAAAGCTACTAATAAAGTAGTTATGTTTGCATCCATAATGGTGCTGAAAGCTTTTGAAAATCCATTTTTTATAGCATTTTGTGGATCTATATGAGCTTTCAATTCTTCAGATATTCTTGCAAAGATAAGTACATTTGCATCAACAGCCATACCAACTGTTAAAACTATTCCAGCTATACCAGGAAGCGTAAGAGTTGCTCCAACTGCAGACATAATGGCAGTAACTAATATTAAATTAGACATTAAAGCTATATTTGCTGATAAGCCAAATAACCTGTATCTAATCAGCATAAAAATAAACACTAATATGAAACCTATGATTACTGAATTTACACCTTTTTCAATGTTTTCCTGTCCTAAAGTAGGCCCTATTGTTTGTTCTTCTACAAATGTCATTGGTGCTGCTAATGCACCTGCTCTTAATAATAAAGCTAGTTCACTAGACTCTTGGCTGCTGCCTAGTCCTGTTATCCTAAAACTAGTTCCTAATACATCTTGAATGGTAGCATTACTGATAATTTGTCTTACAGTCTCTTTTTCTTGAGTTACATTGTCATTTTCATCAAAATAAGTTTTAGTTTTTTCTTCTATGAGCAAAACACCAAGATTTCTACCAATGTTATCCTTGGTAGCATTTTGCATAGCCCTTCCACCATCTATGTCTAAATTTATATTTACCTGAGGCCTGCCATTTTCATCAAAACCACTTTGAGCATTAGTAACATTGTCTCCGGTTAGAATAATTACCTTTTCAAGAAAAGCTGTTCTGCCCGATTGGCTTTTAAATGGAAATTGCTCTTTCCTGAGGAATGAATCATTAGGTCTAGCTTCTAGTCTAAATTCTAAATTAGCTGTCTTACCAATAATTTTTTTAGCCGATGTTGAGTCTTGAACTCCTGGTAATTCAACAACTATACGGCTTCTTCCCTGCCTTTGTACTATTGGTTCTGAAACTCCTAATTCATTAACTCTATTTCTTAAAGCTACAAGGTTCTGCTCCACAGCATAATCAACGATTTCTGAAAGATATTCATCTGTATATTGAAGATTTATATTGTTTCCGCTTTGAATAATGGCATATTTGCTGCCAGTTGTTATGAAGTTATTTTGATTTAAGTATTCTCGTGCTTGATTAAGATTATTAGAATTTGTAAAGGACAATTTAATTTCATTTTCGGTGCTTGAATATGAAGAATTAATATTTCTACTTAAAAATTCTTCAACCAAGGATGCTCCTTCAGATGATAGTCTTTCTTCTGAATACCTCTCTGTGTCCACTTCTAGCAAAAAATGTATTCCTCCAGCAAGATCCAAACCAAGATTTACTGGTTTGCCACCAATAGATCTAAGCCACTCTGGTGTAGATGGTTCAGAATTCAAAGCGATAATAAAATCCCCATCGGAATATTCTGCTAAAGTTCTTCTGCCTGCTAATTGGTCTTCAACATCATTGAATATAATTTTTAGTGAATTTTCATTTAATTCTATTTTTTCAAATCCAATTTCTTTGCTTTCTAGTTCAGATGCTATTTCTTGAGTAATATTCTTATTAAGAACTGATGCTGATGCGCCAAAAGCTACCTGTAGTGCTGGTTTTGTAGGGTAGAAATTAGGCATGGCAAATATGATGCCGATAATTAAAACTGAATAAATCAGTCCTATCTGCCAGGTCTTAAATTGATTCACTGTGACTCTATGCTGTTAATTGTGCCTTTAGGCAACTTGGATGAAATAAATTCTTTTTGCATATTGATTGAAACATTTTCATTTAGCTTGATACTTACATATCTATCTTTAACACTCTCGACTCTGCCAACTAATCCAGATGATGTCATTACTTCATCGCCTTTCTCTAATGACTCTACTAAAGTTTGATGTTCTTTCTGTCTTTTTTGCTGTGGCCTTATGGTCACAAAGTAGATAAATATAAAAAAGGTTAAAAGCATGAAAAATGGTAGAAATGATGCTTCTCCTCCGCCACCTGAACCATCGTTTGGTGGTACGCATGCACTGACCAATAATAAGGTCATTAATATAGATAAATTCTTCATTTTCATAGTTTTATAATTTTGGCTTTTTCAAGTCCCTCATATCGTAAAAGGAATCAACGAATTCTTCAAATTTATTTTCTTCCAGTGATGACCTCATATCTTGCATTAGCTTATTAAAAGTATGTAAGCTGCAAATGCTCATTAAAGTGCTACCTAAAATTTCATTGGCCTTATCTAAATGATGTAAATATGCTCTAGAAAAGTTCTTACAGGTATAACAATCACAATTTTCATCTATGGGTTTTGTCGACTTCTTGTGTTCTGAATTTCTTATTTTAACTATACCTGTAGAGGTATATATAAAGCCATTTCTAGCGTTTCTTGTAGGAATAACACAATCAAACATATCAATTCCATATCTCACGCCTTCCACTAACTCTTCAGGTGTTCCTACGCCCATTACATAATGAGGTTTATCTTCCGGCAATAAAGGAGCTAAATGTTTCAAAATTTTTGTTTTTTCTTCTTTTGGCTCACCAACACTCAGTCCTCCTAAGGCAATTCCATCAAAATCTTGTTTAGACATAAAATTTAATGATTCTTCTCTTAATTCAAGATGCATTCCACCTTGAACGATGCCAAATAATAGATGCTCCTTTTTATTCTTATTGAAATATTCTTTACATCTAGATGTCCATCTATGCGTAAGATCCATAGATTCTTTAGCTTCACTAAGGGTGCTGGGGTAAGCTGTGCATTCATCAAAGGCCATTATGATATCTGCGTTTAATGTTAATTGCGTTTGGATTGAATCTTCTGGAGTAAGAAATATCTCTGAACCATCTAGTGGCGATTTAAATTTAACTCCTTCTTCAGTTATTTTTCTTAATTCTTGTAGACTCCATACCTGAAACCCTCCTGAATCTGTAAGTATTGATCTATCCCATGCCATGAAATCATGTAATCCACCAAATTCTTTTATTACTTCTAGTCCTGGTCTTAGGTATAAATGGAATGCGTTACCTAAAATTATTTCAAAGCCTATATCTTTGAGATGTTCAGGGGTTAGGCCTTTTACAGTGCCATATGTACCAACAGGCATAAAAACTGGAGTTTGTATTTTAGAAGTTTTAGTTACTAACTCCCCTCTTCTAGCGTAACTAGATTTATTTAAAACTTTGAATGACATTTTTTTATTATCATTGCATCTCCATAACTAAAGAAGCGCATTTTGTTTTTAATTGCATATTTGTATGCAATAAATATATTTTCTTTGCCCGCAAAAGCAGATACAAGCATTAATAGGCTTGATTCTGGTAAATGGAAGTTGGTTATCAGAGAATCTACAACATTAAACTTATAGCCTTCATGTATAAATATCTCGGTTGATTGAGGGCCTGATTTTATCTTTTTAGCATTAACGTCGTAAGCTGATTCAAGTGCTCTTAATGTTGTTGTGCCTAAAGCCACTAACCTTTTATTTGCTGATATTGCATCATTTAAAACTGTAGCTGAACTTTCTGATATGTAGAAATCTTCTTTATGAAGTTTTGATTTATTGTTAATGGGTTCATCTTTTAAAGGTTTAAATGTTCCTAACCCAATATCTAAATTAATTTTACAAATTGTTAACTTGGCTTCTAGCTGTTCCATGAGCTTATCATCAAAATGCAATGATGCAGTTGGGGCAGCAACAGAATTCTTATGTTTATCGTTTGCAAAAACACTTTGATACCTATCTCTATCCAATTCTTCATCAGATCTATTTAAGTAAGGAGGTATAGGAATATGACCTATTGCATCACATAAACTATCTATGGCTTGATTGAACTTAATTTCTACAGAATCCTCATAAACATTAATTATTGAAATTTTTACAGGAAAATTTTCGGAATATAGGGTTTGTTCTTTAATTTTCTTATTCAACCCTTTAGTTAAACAATTTCCAACATTTTTATTAATTTTATC
>CAYFES010000042.1:0-6724 GCA_964342225.1 uncultured Gammaproteobacteria bacterium | reverse complement strand
TAAAAAAATGTTGCATACAATGTATGCCGACAAAGGTATTGGTCTAGCAGCAACTCAAGTTAACCATCATGAGAGATTAATTGTTATTGATGTTTCTGAAAATCAAGATGAGCCTATATATATAGTAAATCCCTCTTATGAGGTTTTAGACAGTTCTCCTGAACCCTCTAAAGAAGGCTGCCTTTCGATACCTACATTTCAGCAAGAAGTGCTCAGAGCAAAAAAAATTGAGCTGTCTTATCAGGATCTAGATGGCAAGTCGCACAAATTAACAGCTGAAGGTCTTTTTGGGTACTGCATACAGCACGAAATAGATCATCTTAATGGGAAACTGATAGTAGATTATGCCTCTTCATTAAAGAGAAGTCGTATCAAAGCAAAACTACTTAAAATAAAAGATGGCCAAGGATGAAAAGATTAAAATAGGGTTTGCAGGAACTCCTGAGATTGCGTTCGCGCATTTTAATCATCTTTTGAATAGTCCGGATATAGACATTAGTTTCGTTCTGACACAACCAAGCAAAAAATCAGGTAGGGGCTTAGAAGAATCTAAAACCTTATTTAATGATATTGATAAAGACATACCAGTTCTTCAGCCAAAGAATCTCAACGATCAAGACACCATCAGTGCGATAAGCAAAATGAAAATAGATCTTCTGGTGGTGGTTGCTTATGGCAAAATTTTGCCAGATTGGGTGCTTGAGCACCCAAAGTTTGGGTGCTTGAACATTCACTTCTCATTGCTTCCTAAGTGGAGAGGAGCTGCACCAATACAAAAGGCAATTGCTAATGGAGACAAGCTTTCTGGCATTAGTTTTATGAAAATAGTAAATGAACTAGATGCAGGGCCAATTTATGCGAGCTTTAATGTAGATATTGAAGATAATGACTTTTTTCAGGCTGAAGAAAAATTGCTAGAAACCTCTTTGATGCATATTAACTCTGTAATAAATGAAATAGTCACAAACAATAAACAGCCTGAAGAGCAAAGCAGCAAAGAAGTCACTTATGCTGAAAAAATAGATCGTAGTGATGGGCTTGTGAATTGGTCATGGGACACCAAAGAGATAAAAAATAAATTTCTAGCATATAGAAAGTGGCCTGTTCTAAGTTTTATGTTTAAGAATGAAAAAGTTCAAATACATGATTTAGAAATAGCCTCTAATCAAGCTGGGACTCCTGGTGTTATAAAGGAATTTACTAAGGATTCTCTAAGTGTTTCTTGTGGTGATGGAATTATAAAGATAAAGGCAGTTAAGTTTCCTGGGAAAAAAGTTATATCTTCAATAGATTTCTTTAATGCAAAAAGAGATATAATTTCATCAGGGGATATATTGGTTTGAGAATAATCATACTAGGCGGTGGCTCTATTGGAGGAAGTGTTGCTAAAGAGCTATCTTCTGAAGAGAATGATGTGATTGTTATTGATAACAATAACGACCATCTTGAAGAACTCAAAAATAAAGAGGGCATAGCCACAATTCTTGGGAATGCATCTTCTCCTGACATGCTTGCAGAAGCTGGGCTTAACAACGAATGTTTGTTGTTATGCCTTACAGATTCAGAAGAAACAAATCTTTTAGCATCTATAGTTGGAAAAGAACAATTTAAAGCAGGCAAAATTATATGTCGCCTAAAAGGTTCGGAGTATAAAGAAGTTGCCTTAAAAGTAGCTCCATTTGTTGATTACTTTATAAATCCTGAAGATCTAATAACAGAAGAAATTCGAAGCCTATTACACCATCCCGGCTCACTTGAGATTCTAGATTTTGCCGAAGGAAAAATTAAATTAGTTAGTGTCTATGCAAAACCATCTGGTATTTTGGTGGGCAGACAAATAAAAGAGCTCAAGAATGACTTGCCTGATTATGAAACTAGAATTCCTGCAATATATAGAGATGAAGAGCTTATTATTCCTTCTGGAGACACAACCATATTAGATGGAGATGAGGTATTTTTTATTGCAGATGAAAAACATATTGAAGATGTCACTAAAGAATTACAAAAATTAGAAAATAAGTATAGAAACGTCTATATAGCAGGAGCTGGCAATATTGGAAGGTCTCTTGCAAGCAAGATTAATGATGAATTTAACATAAAGCTTATAGAAAAAGATGTTGAAACATCTGAGCTCGCATCTGAAAAGCTCGACAATGTATTAATTCTTAATGCAGATGCTGCTGATCAAGAATTTTTAGGCTCAGAAGCTATTCAAGACTGTGATGCTTTTGTTGCTGTTACTCAAGATGATGAAACAAATGTGTTGTGCTCCTTGATGGCAAAAAAATTAGGCACAAAAAAGTCTATTACAATTATTAATAAAGAAGCGTATTTTGATTTAGTTGGCAAGAATGAACTAGACATTATAATTTCTCCTGTTCAAATTACTGTTTCACATATTCTTAAGTACATAAGAAGGGGTTCTGTATCAAACATACATAAAGTTAAAAAGGGTATGGCAGAAGCTATTGAGCTAACAGTTGATGAATCAATGCAGGGGCTAAAAGGAAAGGTTGTTTCTGATTTAGACTTGACTGGAGACATTAGCATTCCCTGTATTCAAAGAGGAGATGAGGTGCTTATGGCGCACGGAACAACGGAGATTAACGAAAACGATCATTTAATTGTGTTTTATAAGAGTAAAGAAGACTTAGATCTCTTCTATAATAAAGCTAGATGAACACTTCTTTAAAGCTTTTTAGATTTTTAGGCCCTACCCTATTATTTTTTGGAACATTTGTTGTCTTTCCTCCTTTAGTTATGAGTTATTTTGGAGCTGGATTAGATGCAAATCTTTTAAGAATTTGGTTAATAACTATTATCTATGCTGTCATAATTGCGCTTACTTTACGAAGAAGAAAGTTTAGTTATACGCCAAAAGATGGATTTATTATTACTTTTGTTGCGTGGGTTTTTGTCTCTTTAATTGCTTCTTTTCCGTTTATTGGTCAAGGGCTTTCATTTAGTGATTCAGTTTTTGAGGCTGTCTCTGGACTTACCACAACAGGCTCAACTTCTATAACGAACTTATCAGAGCTGCCAGATTATCTGCTTTTATATAGACAGCTATTACAATGGGCTGGTGGGGTTGGTTTGGTTATCGTTGTGTTAGCAATAATTCCAGCTGTCTCTGGTGGAATGAAGGTTCTACAGGCTGAGACTGCAGGTTTTGCAGACAAAAGCTTTTCACCAAGGCTGAGAGAAACAGCAAGATCTTTACTAAGGTTCTACTTATTAATTACATTTATGTGTGCTTTAGCTTATTGGTTGGCTGGAATGACAGTTTTTGAAGCAACAACTCACTCTTTTAGCACCGTATCTATTGGTGGCTTTTCAATCTATAACGAAAATATTGGATATTTTGATAGTTTTCAGATAGAGCTTATTGCTGTAGCTTTTATGTTAATTTCAGCAACAAACTTTGGTTTACATTTTCTTGCTCTAACAAAAAGATCTATTAAATATCATTTAAATAATGATGAGTTTAAGTTTTTCTTGTTTGTTGTTGTTGTGTCTATAGTTGTTTCAACTTTAACTTTACTGCTTAAAGAAGGGTTCTCTATAAATGATTCTTTAAGATTTGGTGTTTTTCAAACTGTTTCAATAGTCACAACCACTGGATATACTCTTGAGCCTCTTTCAAATCTTGGGAATATTATGCCCTTCTTTATATTTATTATTGCTTTTATTGGTGCATGTTCGGGTTCTGTTGGGGGCGGAATGAAAGCATGGAGAATTCTTACCTTGCTGAAGATTGGTTTTTCGAACATTACAAAAATAATGCATCCTAATGCTGTAAGCACAACTAAAATGAATGGCGAAAAAATTTCATCCTCTCAAATTGAGGCTGTTTTTTCTTTTATAGCAATATATATAACTTTCTTTCTCTTGTTTTTGTTTATTTTAATTTTTCAAAACATTGATTTCTATTCTGCATTCTCAGGCACAGCAGCAGCAATAAACAATCTTGGTCCTGGGCTTGGGCAATTTGCTGAAAACTACTCAAGCTTATCTGATTCAGCAAAATTAACTCTTGCAGGAGCTATGATTGTTGGCAGATTAGAGCTTTTTGGCGTGCTTATTTTGCTTTTTCCATCATACTGGAAAAGTTAATAAATATTTTTAATGCTTCCGCTTAGTTTTCTAAATTTTTTATATTCCCAACCATAAAGCTCTGGTGATTTATTGATTGCCCTTTCAAAACATTTATTCATTTCATCAACTGACATTGGGCTGTTAATTTTTTCACAATTAAACCTGTATTTCTTATCTTCTCCAGCAGTAAAGTAAACAAAATATAAAGCATGCGTATCTCTTGCGGAGAGCTTTTCAACTAGATCAACGCAGAGACATTCCTTTTCAAACCAATGGGAATACGTCCCTTTTTTGTGTGGAACAAGATCAGATGCCATTATTATGTTTTCGCCTGAAAAGAATCTTTTATAAAGATCTTTGATGCCAACAGAATCGGCTGAAATCATATTTGCACCTTTAGATTCCCGTATTTTTTTAGTTAGCTTCTCTAGGTCTTGATTTTTTGCTGGTGTATAAACAATATTTAGGCCTTTTATTTTTTCAGACATTAAAAAAAGCATTGTGTCGACACAACCCATATGCATTGAGAAAAGCAAAATAGGTTTATTTTCATTTGCAAAGCTATATTCCATTGAGTCTTTTTCAACTAAATTTTTATAGTTGTCTGGGCGCCCCCAAACATAGGGATATTCAAAAAGCAGCTCCATGGTTCGCAAAAAACTCTTCTTGGCAATCTTCTTATCGCCTTCTAAACAGTGGTTTATATTGTTTTTTGTAACTTTGTACTGCGAGCTATTGAGCAGCATGGACATGTATGCAAATAGTCTTGATATGCCGACCAATAGAAACCATGGCAATGATGAAATTAGCTTAAAAAGTATCGGAAACATTTTTAAAATAATAAAATAGCCTTAACTAGCATACTATAGGAACAAGAATTGCCTGCAAAAAATATTGATGAACTAATAGCTCTATGTAAAAGAAGAGGGTTTATCTTTCAGTCTAATGAAATATATGGCGGAACACAGGGTCTTTATGATTATGGCCCTCTCGGTGTTGAGCTCAAAAATAATTTAAAGAATTCTTGGTGGAAATCTATTGTTTACGAAAGAGATGATGTTGAAGGCCTTGATGCTGCGATACTAACAAAAAGCACGGTTTTAAAGCATTCAGGACATGAAGATACTTTTTCAGACCCTATGGTTGATTGTAAGTCCTGTGGGGAAAGGTTCAGGGCAGATCAAGTGCCAGACTATTGCAAGAAAGAAGATTTAACAGAACCGCGTCAATTTAATTTAATGTTTAAAACAAATATTGGTCCTGTGGATGACGGTAAAAGTTTTGCATATTTAAGACCAGAAACAGCTCAAAATATCTTTACTAATTTTAAAAATGTTGTCGACTCTACAGCTAGGACAGTTCCATTTGGTATTGCACAAATGGGAAAAGCCTTTAGAAATGAAATAACTCTTAAAAGCTTTATCTTTAGAGTTCGAGAATTTGAACAAATGGAGCTTGAATTCTTTGTACGTCCAGGAGATGACGATAAATGGCATAAGAGCTGGGTAGAATCAAGGGTTCAGTGGTGGAAAGATCAAGGCATTTCTGACAAAAGCCTAGAACTTTATGATGTTCCTGCTGATGAGCTCGCCCACTATTCGAAAGCGACAGTGGATATTATGTACAAATTTCCTCATGGCGTAGAAGAATTAGAAGGTATAGCTAATAGAACTGATTTTGATTTAGGCTCACACTCAAAAAGTCAAAAAGAATTAAACATTAAGGCAAAAGTTTTAGAAAATAATGAATCTAATTCCAAATTAGCCCTTCAAGATGAAAATAATAATTGGTTTGTGCCGTTTGTTATTGAGCCTTCTGCTGGAGTTGATAGAGGTGTGCTGGCAATTTTAAATGAAGCATATTTTGTAGAAGAAATTGAAGGAAAAGAGCGTGTAGTTCTTAAACTAAAACCTCATCTAGCCCCAATTAAGGCGGCTGTTATGCCACTAAAGAAAAATGATGAAAAAATTGTAGCTCTTGCAAAAAAAGTAAAAGATGAGTTGCAGAAATTAGGTTTAGGCAGAATTCTTTTTGAAAATAGTGGTAATATTGGCAAAAACTATCGCAGACATGACGAGGTTGGAACGCCTGTTTGTATTACTGTTGATTTTGAGTCGCTTGACAACCAAACTGTTACTGTTCGAGATCGTGACAGCATGAAACAAGAAAGAATTTCTTTAGACAAAATTTCTGAGTATCTTAAAAAGATAATTTAAAAGTCTATATTCTCTGCTCTAAGAGCATTATCATCGATAAACTCTCTTCTTGGCTGAACCTGATCGCCCATTAATGTTTCAAAGATATCATCAACGAGTTCTCTTGCCTCATCTAAGGTAATTTGTACAAGCCTTCTATGTTTGGGGTCAAATGTTGTCTCCCACAGCTGTTCAGGATTCATTTCTCCTAACCCTTTATATCTCTGTATCTCAGGAGGTCTAGAGCCTTCCGTTGACTCTTTTCTAAGCTCTTTAAGAATTTTATCTTTTTCTTCCTCATCTTTTGCATAATGTGTTTTTCCACCCTTTTTAATTTTGTAAAGAGGGGGTAAAGCCAAATAAATATGTCCTTTTTCTAATAGATCAAACATCTGGTTGTAAAAGAAAGTAAGCAAGAGTGTTCTGATGTGAGA
>CAYFES010000041.1:0-7029 GCA_964342225.1 uncultured Gammaproteobacteria bacterium | reverse complement strand
ATCCAGTGCTAATCAGCGTTTCGTCCGGGGCGTAGCGCAGTCTGGTAGCGCACCTGGTTTGGGACCAGGTGGTCGCAGGTTCAAATCCTGCTGCCCCGACCAGCGCCAGTAGCTCAGCTGGATAGAGCAGTAGCCTTCTAAGCTATTGGTCGGGGGTTCGAATCCTCCCTGGCGCGCCAATTTACTTAGATGCCAATTGATTTGTACGATTCAATTAATTTCTTTATTGAATAGATATAAGCAGTAGTTCTTAAAGATGGATAATCATTTTCATTCCAAATTTCGCTCATATTTTCATATGCTTCTGTCATCATATCTTCTAGACCTGACCTTACTAGATCTATCTCAGTTGGACCTTGTTTTAAAATGTCTTTAGTTTTTGAAGATACTCGTGATCCTGTTGAATTTTCAATAATACTTATTAAAGACGCATTTTCGTATTCCTTCCTTCTTTTTTCCATTCTTCCAAAACGCATATGCGATAAATTCCTTACCCACTCAAAATAACTTACAGCTACACCTCCCGCATTTGCATACAAATCAGGAATAATGAGAACACCTCTTTTAGTTAATTCTTCATCAGCTCTTGAAGTTAATGGACCATTAGCTCCTTCGCAAACAATCTTTGCATTCAAGTTACTCTGGTTTTCTTCAGTAACAGTTCCTTCTCTTGCAGCTGGAACAAAGATATCAGTTTCTTTTGAAAAGACTTCTTCTCTAGACTTAAGTTCCTTTTGATTAGGGTAGTCTTTAGGATCTCCTGATTCAGTTAACCATTTTTTAATAAGATCCACATCTAAACCTTTGGAATTATAAAAAGAATAATGATGTTCAATTACTCCAATAATTTTGCATCCGTGATCTCTAAGAGCAGTTGCAGCATAATAACCAACTTTACCAAGACCCTCAACTATGATTCTTTGTGATTTTAATGGACCTTTTATTTTTGTTTTTTTGATATCAACAGAATTAAAAAAAGAATTTAAAGCATAAAAGATACCACGACCAGTAGCTTCAGTTCTTCCATCAACACCACCCATATTTGCTGGCTTTCCTGTTACACAAGCAAAAGCATTTATGTCGTGAGGATTTAATCTTTTATATTCGTCTGCAATCCATGCCATCTCTCTTTTTCCAGTACCCATGTCAGGAGCAGGAACATTAAGACTAGGAGAAATTAACCCTCTTTTTACTAGTTCTTCAGTAAATCTTCTTGTGATCTTCTCTAACTCTTCTTCAGAGTATTTTTTTGGGTCAATCTTTAAACCTCCTTTTGATCCGCCAAAAGGAACGTCAATTACAGCATTCTTGAATGTCATAAGTGCTGCCATTGCTTCTATCTCAGATGTTTTTATGTGAGGGCTATATCTTATCCCTCCCTTTACTGGCTCAAGATGTTCTGAGTGCACAGCTCTCCATCCAGTGAATGTTTTTATGCCCGAATCTAACTTCACACCAAATCTAATAGTGTGTGTGCTGTTACATGATTTTATTTGGTTTGCTAGACCTCTTTTCACTCCAAGAATTTTGACAGCATCGTCAAACATTTTGGAAATGCTTTTTAAGAATACATTATTGTCCGATCCCATTTATCGGCCCCCCTTATAATTGCATAATAATGATATAATTTTTTTGCTCAAAGGTCACAAAAATATGGTGGGTGTAGCTCAGTTGGTTAGAGCGCCGGTTTGTGGTACCGGAGGCCGAGGGTTCAAATCCCTTCACCCACCCCATTAAAAATACCTTCTTATAAAGTATTAGGTTTTAAAAAAAACTATTCTATATATAATAAAAATTGATTCTAAAAAAAACATAAATGAAAAATATTCTAGTAACACTATTGTTTGTATTCTCTAGTTTTATCTTCTCTCAAAGCTATTTCAGCTCTAATGCAAAAAGTAATGATGTTGATAAAGTGCTTACTTGGTTGCAGTACATAGCAATAATAGAAGAGGGCGTAGCAATCGAATATGATTCAGCATCTTTACGAAACAACGTTATAGAAATTAATGGTTTAAAGATTTCTGAATTTGTATTTCCAGATAATCTTAATGAGAATATTGTTTCATTTGGTGATCTTGTTTCACAAGGTTCACAAAGCTATACAACAGGAACATTCACAGTTAAAAAAATTAAAGTAAATCTTAAATGGATCGAAGATTTATTAAGTCTTTCAAAAACAGGGGATAAAAAATTACTTGCAAATATGTATAAAACGCAAAGTTACTTCGAGATACAAGAATTAAACTTTCCTGCAGAATTTATTCTTGATGAGATTATTGATGAATTAAGTTACACCGAGGCATCAATTGCAAGTAGAGCAGCAAATTATTTGAACAATATGAGCATGAAGGCTGAAGTTAAAGCTAAAGGCAAATTAAGAGCAGATGCCATCATGACTGTAGATTTAAATGATGAACTATCTCTTCTTTATTCGATGGACTCATCTATAGATGGAGATAGCTTAGGCTATCAATATTTCAGTATGCTAGAGAATATAGTAAGTCCACTAGATGAAATTATTCGAAATCTTGAGGTATTTATATCCATTACTTCAGACGATTGCCCAGACTTATATAAAAAAGATAATCTTAATGCTTGGTTTGCCTATGATAATGATGAATATTGTGGGTCAGCAGATAGATTTCTGAATGAATTAGATCTGGAATCAGAATTTGATAATTTAGATGACTTAGTCTCTGATAATGAGCTGTTTCTAATGTCCAACCCAATGGGAAGTAAAATTTATGGCTTCAAAGTAAATCTAAATTGGTCTGATAGAGTTCTTCGTGATGCTTCTATTTTGTCTGGAGGTGTTATTGATACAGCACTTTTAACTATTAAAGGTATTTTTGACACTAAACTAAATAAACAAGAGTTTAATCAGTTGCTTTATCAATTTTCTGGCCCTGAATTTGGTGAGATCGTTTCCTCTGTGCTTCAAGGAGATGAAGTCTATAGAGAATACTCAAAATATCAGCCAAGAATTAAATCCTTTGTAAATAACCCACAAGGAATAGGTTTAAGTTTTAAATCTAGATCAGGCATAGACCAAGAATATCTTCTTTATATCAGCGAAAACCCACTGTTAATAACGTCATTGCTTGATGACGCTGAATTTGAATTACTTTTTAATAAAAGAAATTAAATAAATTAGCAAAGTTTATAGTATTTATATAAAAGTTTTTAATAAAACACTTGAAGTTTTGTAAAATAAGCCTATATTTTAGTTAAATAATTCATAAAACTGTGAAATCTGAAGATATAAAGTTAAAAATAAAGATGCCAATGATCCCTTTGAGGGATGTAGTTATCTTTCCAAACACGGTTTCAACTCTATTTGTAGGAAGAGAAAAGTCTATTTTCTCTTTAGAAGATGCGCTAAGAAGCAATAAAAAAATATTTTTAATTGCTCAAAACTCGCCATCTAATGAAGAGCCAACTATTAAAGACCTTCCTTCTATTGGAACTATTTCTACTTTATTGCAAATGATTAAACTGCCAGATGGAACTGTAAAAATCTTGGTTGAAGGAATTCAAAGAGCAAAACTAGACGATATATCAACTTCTGAAGGGTATTTTGCGGAAATAGAAAAAATAGAAGAGATGATTGAGGACTCAAAATATGAAAGAGATCTCCTCTCAACCATAAAAAACCAGTTCACTGAATTTGTTTCAGTCTCAAGGAAAGTTTCTCACGAAATAATCAATCAAGTTGAATCAATGGGCAATCTATCTAAGGCAGTGGATATAATTTCTTCAAATATTCATCTTTCAGTTAAAGACAAACAGGAAATATTAGAGAAAGTTAATGTAATTGAGAGAGCTGAATTTCTTTCCAGTCTGCTTGAAGCGCAAATAGAGCTTATTGAAGTAGAACAAAGAATTAGAGGAAGGGTCAGAAAGCAGATGGAGAAATCTCAAAAAGAATATTTTTTGAATGAGCAGATCAAAGCAGCTCAAAAAGAATTGGGAGACATAAGTGATGAGAAAAATGAGCTTGATGAACTGCAGAAAAAGATTGAAGAAACAAAATTATCAAAAGAAGCTTTAGAAAAAGTTAGCTCGGAATTTTCAAAATTAAGACAAATGTCCCCAATGTCTGCTGAAGCAACTGTTGTAAGAACTTATATAGAAACTTTGCTTGAAGTTCCATGGAGTAAGACCACAAAAATAAATGTAGACCTGAACAAAGCTAAAGAAATATTGGATGAAGATCATTATGGTTTAAAGGAAGTAAAAGAAAGGATTCTTGAATACCTTGCTGTACAAAAAAGAGTAAAGAAGATGAAAGCGCCAGTATTGTGTTTTGTTGGTCCTCCAGGAGTTGGCAAAACATCACTTGGCGAGTCAATTGCAAGATCGGTGAATAGAGAATTTACAAGGTTATCTCTTGGAGGAGTAAGAGACGAAGCTGAGATAAGAGGGCACAGAAAAACATATATTGGTTCTATGCCAGGCAAAATTATTCAAAAACTTTCTAAAGGTAAAGTAAAAAATCCTCTCTTTTTATTGGATGAGATTGATAAGATTGGAATGGACCATAGGGGAGACCCAAGCTCAGCCTTACTAGAAGTTCTTGATCCAGAACAAAATAATAAATTTAACGACCATTATTTAGAGGTTGACTATGATTTATCAGAAGTAATGTTTATCTGTACGGCAAATTCACTAAATATTTCTCCAGCTCTTTTAGACAGAATGGAAATAATAAGACTGCCAGGCTATATAGAAGATGAAAAATTAAATATCGCAAAAAATTATCTAGTTCCAAGAAATAAAGAAAAGAATGGACTAAAAGAAGATGAAATTACTTTTAGTGATAATTCTATTTTAAAGATTATAAGAAATTACACTCGTGAAGCTGGAGTTAGAAATCTTGATAGAGAAATAAATAAAGTTTGCAGAAAAAAAGTCAAGGATCTTTCACTTGGAGGTAAGGCAACAAAGCTTATTGATAATAGAGTTGTAAGAAATATTTTAGGCCCAGAAAAATTTAAATATGGTGAGCATGATGATCAAAATTCATTAGGCCAAGTCAATGGTTTAGCTTGGACTTCAGTAGGCGGCGAACTTTTACAAATAGAGGCTGCACTAACTGCTGGCAAAGGAAGAATAATAAAAACAGGCTCTCTTGGTGATGTTATGCAGGAATCTATACAAGCAGCATTGACGGTTGCAAAAAATATTTTTCAAAAAACAAAAATAAAGAAAGATCTTTTTGAAAAGCATGATATTCATATACACGTTCCTGAAGGAGCAACACCAAAAGATGGCCCAAGTGCTGGCATAACTATGTGTACAGCTATAACCTCTTTAGCTTTAGGGAAGAAAGTAAAAGCAAACCTTGCAATGACAGGAGAGATTACATTAGCAGGCAAAGTTCTTAAGATCGGCGGCCTGAAAGAGAAGTTGATAGCAGCGAAGAGAAGTGGGATAACTAATGTAATTATACCTAAAGAAAATACTGGCGATTTAGAAGAGATGGAAACAAACATTTTAAGAGATCTAAATATTATTCCCGTTACAAATATTGACGAAGTCTTAAAACAAGCGCTTGTATAAAACATTCATACCACATAATGTCAATAAAACAGCCATGAAATAAAGTTGATTTATTTAAGCAGAAAATCTTGATTTATTAATTTTTAACGTCTAATGTTATTAAAAGCCTGTAACAGGGCATTTGAGGAGATTTTATGAATAAGGCTGATTTAATCGACATGGTTGCCAGTGAAACTGGTAGCACAAAAGTTGACGCTGCTAAAGCACTAGATGCTGTTGTGGACGCTGTAACAGGAGCACTATCGAACGGAGATTCTGTATCGTTAGTAGGCTTTGGAACTTTTTCTGTAAGACACAGAAAAGCTAGAGAGGGGATTAACCCACAGAATCCATCTCAAAAGATTCACATTCCTGCTGCAAACGTACCAGTTTTCAAAGCAGGTAAAGCATTAAAAACTGCAGTAAACTAAATTAACTGAGTGATCAGTTTCTTACGAAATAGGCTACAAGGAATTGTAGCCTTTTCTTTTCTAGGAATAGTTGCCCTAACCTTTGCGTTTTTGGGGCTTCCTACCTTTACGCAAACATTTACTGAGAATAATTACGCAACGATTGGTAAGCACAGCATATCTCAATCAGAATATTTCAGAACCAGATCTCAGATAGAGCAAGACCTAAGAGATCAATTCGGCGAAGGAATAAATTTTAGTGACCCTACTTTAATAGAGGCAATTCAGAATTTAACCAATAATTCACTTATAGAGAAATACACGATAATAAATTTTTTCGATGAAATAGGGATTGATATACCGGATAGTCATGCTGAAACAGAACTTTCAAAACTAGACACTTTCAGTGTAGATGGAAAATTCGATCAACAACTTTTTAAAAATTATTTAATAAATTTTAATTTAACTAAGGAAGATCTTGTTCAAGATTATAAGTCTGACTTGAAACTAAATTTAGCTGTGTCTCTTCTTGATGCTGCATCAAATTCCTATGATTCATCTATAAATCAGTATTTAGATTTGCTTACCGAAAGAAGAACTGTGAGGTATGTAAAGCTAGATGAGACTAATGTAAGCAAAGAATTTGTTTCAGATGAAGAAAGTCTTTTGAGCTATTATGAAACAAACAAAGATCAGTTTGCTATTCCTGAAAAAAGATCTTATTACCAAATAACTTTCAATAAAAATGCTTTAGCTATAGTGGCAAAAGAAGAAGAAGTTAAGTCAGCGTATGATCAGTATCTTTTAAACCTTCCTTCTCCAGAAAAAAGAGTGGCACATATAATGCTGGTCGGTTCAAATTATGAAAATGATGATTTATTGGCAGCTAAAGTAGCAGAAATTGAAGGTGAATTATTAAATATTGGTTTTTCAGATGCAGTAGGTAAATATTCAGAGGATCTAGGTACAGCAGATATAGGTGGTGACTTAGGCTTTACAAATGGAGAGGTTTTTCCAGTCGAATTTGAGAATCAAATTGAAGTATTGGGCCTAAATGAAGTATCGACTCCTATAT
>CAYFES010000040.1:0-7071 GCA_964342225.1 uncultured Gammaproteobacteria bacterium | reverse complement strand
GTCATTTTTGAAGTCTTTGTATCAAGAACTGCATCTAATTCTGCATGAATCAAAAGAGCAGGGAAGGAAATATCAAATCTATCAATTACTTTTGCAAATTTATCGTTTGCATGTCCATTTACATACCAAGAGTTAGGTCCAAAAAAACCGTTCTTTACTAAATGATCGCCAAAAACTTTTATTTCCTCTTCTGTCACTACATCTGTATCTGGCTCAACATCGCCAATTGAATTAAGTCCATCTGGTCCCAGTATCTTGAACCAGCCTCCCATCTTTGAGATTAAAGCTGTTGGAGACATCTGACCTTTTGATGCAGGATCTGCTTTTCTAAACATTAGTTTTAGCATCTTATATGGATCAGCTTCCATATCTTTCATCGCGATATCAAAATTCTCCATATGAAAGAATTGATAATCCCATTGTCCATAAGGAAATTCATCTTCTGGATATAGTTCTCTGTCTACATAAGGGAGATAGCGTTCGGGATGACCTCCCCAACCAAAAGGTACGCAAAGACTAGCAACTCCTCTTACTATCTCAGGATGATGGATTGCTACATTCCATGCAACTACAGATCCCCAATCATGGCCAATCCAAATAGCTTTATCTTTTTTAAAATGATTAAAGAGCTCCAACATGTCTTGCATGACTTCTTCTTGAGTATAAGCAGTGTGCTCATCATAAATAGATGAATTCCCATAGCCTCTCATATCAGGAGCTATAGCATGGAATCCTAAATTTCCAAGAAAAGATAACTGATGACGCCAGCTTAACGATAGTTCTGGCCAGCCATGAGTCATAATAACTAGTTGGCCATCCTCAGGCCCACAAGAAAGGTAAAAAGATGTATGTCTTTCAGAGGAAAAAGAGTGCTCGGTTATTTCCATATTAAGCTCTTGGTGGGAGCTCTTCTAATCTAACAATGAAATCTGTAACTGAATTCTCTCTTCTTATATCAGATGCTTTTTGATACTCTTCATCAGCCCACCATTCTTCAGCATGCTTCATAGAAGGAAAATGAAAGATTACTATCCTTCCCTTAGGAGGATTATCTCCCTCAAGACAAAATACATCATCACTAAATGAATCAAGAACACCTTCATGTCTGCCAAGTGATCTAAGAAGACCTCTTTCATAATCTTTAAACTTCTCTCTATCTTTTATGGCTGGTAAATTTGCAACAATAAAAACTTTTCTAGTCATTAAATTCTCCGGAATTATTCATAGTACATGATAGAATTTTAATGTGAAAGTAGATTTTTATTTTTCCTATAGAAGCCCTTATTCATACTTGATATTGCCTCGTGTACTTGATTTAAAACACAATCATAATATCGATATTGAGTTTAAGCTTGTTTATCCCCTAGCTATAAGAGAGCCTAGTTTTTTTAAAGGCAAAAATTTTCTTACTTATTTCTTTCATAAAATGATAGATATGAGATCTGTTGCTAAAAAGCTTGATATGCCATTCTCCACACCAAATCCAGATCCAATTACGCAAAGTTATCTAACGGGCAAAATACATGCGAATCAGCCCTATATTTATGATTTATGTCATCTCGGACAGCAAGGCCACAATGAAGGTGTTGGGATAGAGCTAGCTTATGAATTATCTAGCATGATATTTGGCGGCACAAAGAATTGGAACGAAGAAGAAAATATGAGTAAAGCATGCAGTAAATTAGGACTTGATTATTCTTTATTAAAATCAAAAGTTAAAGAAAATGAGCCTCAATTAATAAAACAAATAGAGCAAAATCAGAATGATCAGAAATTAGCTGGTCATCATGGAGTGCCTCTACTTGTATATGAGAATCAAGCATTCTTTGGGCAGGACAGATTTGATGATTTTAAAAAGGTTCTTATAAAAAATGGTTTACTTTCTGGTTAAGAGCCTGAAAGAACGTTCAAATGTTGAGGATATGACTTCGATAGCAAGAGAGATCATTCTTCCAGGCAATTAACTGTTATCTTTTTCTAGGTCTGTTTCTTCTTTTCTCCCATTCGTTTCGGTCACGCATATCTCTTTTGCGTCCCTCATTTCTATGTTTTCTATTGAGCATTTCTCCACGATTACGCATCTTTGACTTAGCCATTTTTAGCCTACGATCATGTCGCTCATTTAGTGCTTCTTGAGATGGAAGCTCTCTTTCCATTAGCTTCTCTCTCATCGCTTTAATGCGCTTAAGCTCGCCCTCTTTATACTTTCCTGAATTAATCAGAAGATCTAAGTCTGCTAATCTATTAGCTTTTTTCTCCTCAAGCATTGCTAAAGAAGGAGGGCCTTTTAATTCTGCAAGATCAACTTTTAGTTTTGCTTGCCACATTTTCATGCGCATCTCTCCTCTATCACCTTTATGATGATCTGCCGATAAAAATGGAATTAGAATCAACAAAGAGAGTAATAATGTTAACTTTTTCATAGTGTTCCCCTATTTAGTTTGACTCTTTATTAAAGAATTAGTTCAAATGTTTTACAACACTTGTGAGAATTTTCATGCTCTTTTCTAATTCATCCAAATCGGGAAAGGATGGAGCTATTCTTATATTCCTGTTGTCTGGATCCTTGTTATAAGGGAACGAAGAGCCTGCTGGTAGTAATTTTAAGTTTAACTGCTGACAAGTGCTGATAATTTCATCGCAATTAGATTTATTTGAATCATATGAGAAGAAATAACCTCCAGTTGGATCACTAAAATTACCAAGATCAGCTTCTTTAAGAATATTCAAATATTGTTCTGTTATTTCAAATTTTGGTAATAAAATCTCTTTCATCTTCTGCATCTGCTCTTTAATTGGCAATCTTTTGAAATACTCAACATGTAGTCCTTGATTCATTTTATTTGGGCCCACTGTTAAACCATTTCTGTATTCTACAAATGATGCTAAATTCTCTTTAGAACTTGCAAGAAATGATATTCCAGCTCCAGCTAATGTCATTTTTGATGTCGAACCAAGCTGAAAAAGATTATGTTCTAAATCAAATTCTTTAGCTAAAGAAGTGGCGCTTGTTTGTGATATCGTTTTCTTTAAATCATGGCAAGCATAAGCATTATCCCAAACAATCATAAAATTCTTGTTAAATTCTGAGAATATTTGAAACATTGACCTTACATTCTCATCTGAATAAGTGTGTCCAGTGGGATTTGAATGCCTTGGCACACAGACGATACCATGAATGTCCTTCTCTTTTTTTAGTATTGCCTCTATAACATTTAGATCTGGTCCATCTTCCTGAAATGGTACTGTTATCATTTCAATGCCAAAGTTTTCAATAAGTTTAAAATGTCTATCGTATCCAGGAGAAGGGCACAATATTTTGCTATTGACTCCCATTTTTGATGATTTGAGGCCAAGGAAATAAGAACAGGCTAATAGCTGATGCATTATAGTTAAAGAAGCATTATCTAAGGCTATTGTCTGCTTCTGATCTGTACCCAGAATCTCAGCACCTAAAGCTCTAGCTGAAGGTATGCCTTCAGGTTCTCCATAATTTCTTAGGTCTATGCCATCCATATGAAATGGAACTTCTATTGACTCTAAAGTGCTCTGTGTGCTGTCTAATTGTAGAGCGGAAGGTTTACCTCTTCTTAAATCATAGGATATATTAGCCTCTAACCAGGAGTGTTCTTTTCTAATTTGTTCTAAAATATTCACTTAATGGATTCGTTAGTCATAATTTTATCAATTTTTCTCGTTATTTCTTTAGGGTTTTCAATCTTTTTATTTATGCAGAATAAAAAATCACAGTCAGAAGATAGTCATGGACATGAAATTAACCAACAAATAACAGAAACAATTGAAAAGATATACAAAAAAACAGAGGAAGACTTTAAAACAACTTCTAAGGAAAGCATAGAAAATGTTATTGAACCATTTAAAAAAAGAATTAAAGAATTTGAAGAAGAGGTAAGAAAAAATACTGAGCAACAGAATGTATTTCATGCCACGACAAAACAATCTATTGAAGGATTGATAGAAAAAACTAACCAGATTACAAATGATGCAAATGAATTAACTAAAGCGTTAAAGGGAGATAGTAAAACTCAAGGTGATTATGGAGAGATGAAACTTGAGATGCTTTTAGAGAATTCTGGATTAGAAAAAGATGTGCACTATAAATTACAAAAGAATTTTATGGTGGATGATGATGATGGCACAAAAACTAAAAGACAAAGGCCAGATGCAATAATAGAACTTCCTCAAAATAGACAAATAGTGATTGATTCTAAGTTCTCATTTGGTTCATATAACGAATATTGTGCTGCAGATTCAGATGAAGAAAGAGATAGATGTGGTAAAGAAATTGTAAAGAACTTAAAAGCTCGAATAACTGAATTAAGCGAAACTAAATATTCAGAAATTGATGAATTGAATACCCCTGACATGACTTTTATGTTTGTTGGAATTGACGATACTTTGAGTGTTGCTCTTAAATATGATCGAGAGCTGACAACATTTGCTAATAAAAAGAAAATAGCGCTACTAAGTCCTACTTCTTTGCACATATCTATAAAAATGGTTGAAGAGTTATGGAGATTAGATACACAATCAAAACAAATATCAGTAATTTATGAAGAAGCACAAAAACTAGCGCATAAATTTGATGGTTTTGCAGATACAATGGATGGGCTTGAGAATTCTATTGCGCAATCACAAAAGAAATTTGGAGATGCAAAAAATAAACTGATAGATGGTTCTGGCTCAATAAAATCAAGAGTTCAAAAAATGGTTAAGCTTGGAAGTAAAGAAGTAGAGAAATTAGATAGCAATGATTGAATTTCTAATTTTTGCTCTCGTGGGCATAATAACTGGAACAATGGCAGGCCTATTTGGTGTAGGTGGAGGTCTAATTATTGTGCCTGTTATGCATTTTATTTTAACTTCTAACGGGGTGAGTGAAAATATTGCAATACCTCTTTCTATTGGGACTGCTCTAGCCTGCATAATAGTTACATCTTCCTCTGCTGCATACTCTCACTACAAGAAAAACTCACTATCAGTAAAAAGATTCTTGCAACTTAGTGCAGGTATATTGATAGGCGCTGGTTTTGGGGCTTCATTTGTAATAAGTGTTGATGGAGAGATATTAAAGAAAATGCTTGCCGTCTTTGTGACCATAATGTCTTTAAGGCTCTTTATAAATATAAAAATGCCTAGAGCCAAGACAGAGCCTCATTTTCTATACTTCAATGTGTCAGGTGCTGTAATAGGTTATCTTTCTTCAATATTTGGTATTGGAGGAGGTATATTTAGTGTGCCTTTGCTTAAGATATCTGGAATGGAGATGAAGAAAGCTGTAGGTACCGGTGCAGCATGTGCATTTCCAATTGCTTTATTGTCAACTGCATCTTATTTATTGCTTGGCTGGTCTAATCCAAACTTACCAGAATACTCTATAGGATATGTATATATCCCTGGCTTAATTGGTATAACTATTTTTAGCTATTTCTTTGCAAAAATAGGAGCTCAGTTAGCGCACAAATTAAATGATAAGTTTTTACAATTTATATTTGCAGCCCATCTAGTGCCAGTCGCTATATATTGGTTTCTAAAATGATTAATTACCCGAATATTGATCCTGTTGCTATTTCTATTCCTATTCCAGGGTTCTGGGGAGATGCGCTTAATATTCACTGGTATGGTCTTGCATATGTAGTTGGAGCTTACTTAATTTATCTGCGGATGGTTGCAACAAGAGATAAATTTGGAATAGAGGCATCAAAAGAAGAAGTTAGTGATGTTGTGTTTACTTATGGCTTATTCTTTGGAGCAATTATTGGTGGTCGACTCGGAAGTGTCTTGTTCTACGATCTGCATCTGCAATTCCAAGACCCATTGTATTTCTTAAAAATATGGGAAGGTGGCATGTCCTTTCATGGCGGCCTGATTGGCGTAATGGTAGCTATGTTTATTTATGCAAAGAATAAGGGGTACCAATTCTTTCAAGTTACTGATTGGATAGCTCCCCAGATTCCAATTGCTTTATTCTTAGGCAGAATAGCTAACTTTATAAATGCCGAACTCTATGGCAGAGAAACAGACGTTGCTTGGGGCATGATATTTCCAACAGATCCAGATGCTCTAATAAGACACCCTTCACAAATTTATGAAGCATTATTAGAAGGATTATTATTATTTGTCTTTTTAAACTTCATTATCAAGACAACAGAGAAAGTAGGCAGACACTCTGCTTATTTCTTAATAGGCTATGGCATAGCAAGATCAATTGCTGAAATATTCAGAACTCCAGATTTAGTATGGGGAAATGATTTTTTACTATTTAGTTTTATTACACAAGGACAGTTATTGTCTGTTCCTATGATAATATTAGGACTAATTATTCTTTTACGAAAATAAATGCAAGAGTACCTAGATTTATTAGAAAAAGTTAAGAATTCTGGAAAGCCAAAAGGGGATAGAACTGGAACAGGGACAATCTCAGTTTTTGGTCATCAAATGAGATTTAATCTTGAGGACTCTTTTCCTTTATTGACCACAAAAAAGATTCATTTCAAATCTGTTGCTTATGAATTGCTCTGGTTTCTGAAAGGAGACACTAATATCAATTACTTAAAAGAGAATGGAGTCTCCATTTGGGATGAATGGGCTGATGAAAATGGAGATCTTGGTCCAGTCTATGGGAAACAATGGCGCAAATGGGAGGGCAAAAACAATATTCATGATCAAGTAACAGAAGTCATTAAACAGATTAAAGATAATCCTGACAGTAGGCGTCATATCGTAAGTGCTTGGAATGTAGCTGATATACCAAGCATGGCTTTAGCGCCTTGCCACATACTATTTCAGTTTTATGTGCAAAATGGAAAATTATCATGCCAACTTTATCAAAGAAGTGCTGATGTATTTCTTGGAGTTCCATTCAATATTGCCTCGTATTCTCTGCTTACACATATAATTGCCAATATATGTGATCTTAAGGTAGGAGAATTTGTGCATACTTTGGGAGATGCTCATCTTTACACTAATCATCTTGAGCAAGCAGAAGAACAACTATCAAGAAATCCTTTAGATCCGCCTCAAATAATAGTTAAGGATAAGGAATCAATA
>CAYFES010000039.1:0-7255 GCA_964342225.1 uncultured Gammaproteobacteria bacterium | reverse complement strand
AATGGATAAAAAATCCTGTCCTTATGGAAGCAGATAGTGATGCTGAATATGCTGCAATAATTGATATTCCTCTTGATGAAGTAACTGAACCTCTATTATGTTGTCCTAATGATCCTGATGATGTTAAACCTCTTAGTGAAATAGCTGGCAATGTTGTTGATGAAACATTCATTGGTTCTTGCATGACAAATATTGGTCATTTTAGAGCGGCTGGAAAGTTATTAGAAAAATATGGTAAATCTAAAACAAGACTTTGGGTGGTCCCTCCTACAAGAATGGATGAACATCAACTTACTGAAGAAGGTTATTATGAAATTTTTAACAATTCAGAGGCTAGAGTTGAAATTCCAGGCTGTTCTTTATGTATGGGCAATCAAGCAAGAGCAGCTGATAATTCAGTTATGGTTTCAACATCTACTAGAAATTTTCCAAATAGAATGGGAGATGGTACCGATGTCTATCTAGCTTCATCTGAAGTAACTGCTATAACATCATTGCTTGGAAAAATACCAACTCTAGAAGAATACAATGAATATATGGTAGATCTAAATTCAATGTCAGAAGAAGTATTTAGATTTATGAATTTTAACGAAATAGAAAATTACCTAGAAAAAGTTAGAAATATGGATATACCTCATTTAGATATTGAGGATATTAAGAATTAATAGCTTGTCTCTTTTTTTCAAGATCCTCTAAATATCCATCTGTAATATTTGTTGGATAGACACCAGTGAAAATAGACTTTTCAACATCATCTAGTTCTGAATTAAGTTCTGTAACTGAATCAATTAGATCAGACAAATCCTGATAAACTAAATTATCGCAACCTATAAATTCCTTTATTTCTTCTAGAGATCTATTGCTTGCGATTAATTCACTCTTAGCTGGCATATCAATTCCATATACATTGGGGAACTTTACTTCTGAAGATGAAGAAGCAACAGAAACTTTTTTAGCTCCAGATTTATAACACATAGCAACAATTTCTTTCATAGTGGTTCCTCTAACTATTGAATCATCAACCAATAAGACATTTTTGTTCTTGAATTCATCATTTATGGGGTTTAATTTTCTTCGCACTGATCTTCTTCTCATATCTTGTTCAGGCATTATGAAAGTTCTGCCAATATATCTGTTTTTTACAAATCCATAGATAACTTCTTTGTTTAAACACTCCGCTACTTTTGTTCCACTAGTAATTGAGCTCTCTGGTATCGGAATAACTACATCAATATCTTCGTCAGGTATATGTTTTTTAATTTTTTCAGCAAGCTTAACTCCCATATTTTGTCTTGCCTGATAAACACTAACTCCATCAATAACTGAATCTGGTCTAGCAAAATATACATACTCAAATAAGCAAGGTGTAAGTGTAGTGTTATCTGAACAAATTTTTGTATGCATTTCTCCATCGTTACTAATGAATATTGCTTCTCCAGGATGGAGATCTCTCTCTAGATCATAATTAGAAGACGAGAATGCTGCGCTTTCTGATGAGATCATATAATCTTTTGTGCCATCTGAGTTAGATCTTGAGCCAAGACTTAAGGGCCTTATACCATAACGATCTCTAAATGCTAAAAGTCCATGACCGGTTATTATTGAAACAACATTTATGCTGCCTTCGCATCTTTTAAAAGTGGTCTCTACTGCCTTAAACAAAGTTTCTGGATTTGGTTCTTTCTGATTATTCTTCGATATTTCATGAGCGAGAATATTGAGAAGAACTTCTGAGTCAGAATCAGTTGATATGTGTCTTAAATCGCTACTAAATAATTCTGCTGATAATTCCTTGGTATTCGACAAATTACCATTATGAGCTAGCGATATTCCATAAGGAGAGTTTACATACATTGGTTGAGCATATTCTTTGGAATTTCCTCCTGCAGTTGGATATCTAACATGGCCTATTCCGTAATTACCTTTAAGTCTTTCAAAATGTCTTTGAGTAAAAACTTCTCTTACAAAGCCTTTAGATTTTCTTGAATTAAGAGTGCCACCTTCACATATTGTAATGCCAGCAGCGTCTTGCCCTCTATGTTGCAACATTATCAAAGCATCATAGAGTTCGGTAAAACAATTATCTTTTTGAACTATCCCAACAATCCCGCACATTAACTTAACAAGTAGATAAAGATGTTCTCAAAATATGAGAGCAAAATATTTATTACAAATGAATTGTACACTAAAGATGACTCAGTTAAATTAGGGAATAACTGAAGTATAAAAAATATCAAAAGCAAAAATCTAATAATAGACATAATGCTACCTATAACCATATTAGCTAATCCCTTAATCTTAGGCACATATAGACCTATAAAAAAGTTTACAAATGGAAGACCAGCACAAGCAAATAATCCTATGAAAACGTTGTATATTGAGTATGCGTAGTCTAATCCTTGATCTTCAAAGTAGTCATAGACTGTTTTAAGGTTATTTAAAATAATATAAGAATAAAAGAAAAGTATTGAAGCAAAGACTAACTCTTTTAAGATGCCATTATTTCTTACTCTAAATAGCAATAGAACAATTCCTGTGAATAACAATAGATCTAATATGCTGAAACTTAAATTTTCTATCATGATCTAATCAAGAATTTTTAGAATTTTACTAATAAAATTTCTTAATTCCCTTCTGTCTATGATTTTGTCAACGAAACCTTTTTCTAATTGCTTCTCTGCTGTTTGAAAATCTTTAGGCAAATCTTCTTTAACAGTATCTTGAATGACTCTTTTTCCTGAAAAACCTATTCTTGCATTTGGTTCTGCAATAATTAAATCTCCAAGCATTGCTAGACTGGCAGTTACTCCTCCATAACAAGGATCCACTAAAACTGATATGAATGGAATTTTCTTATTTTTTAGAACCTTAACAGCAGATGCTGTCTTGCCCATCTGAAATAATGAGATCATAGATTCTTGCATTCTAGCACCACCACTAGTTGAAAAAGATATAAGTGGAATACTGTTTTCTATGGCATGATCAACTGCTTTGAGAAATCTTTTTCCTACTACTGCCCCCATAGAGCCACCAAGAAAATCAAATTCAAAAATAGCAGCTACAACCTCTCTTTCATTTATCTTTCCTACACCGATTGATAATGCTTCATCAGTGCCGGTTTTCTTTAATGCATCTTGATATCTGTCTTTATATTTCTTTGTATCTTCAAATTTTAAATAATCTTTAAACTCTTCTTCTTCATTAAGGCTTCTATAACTGTTTTCATCAAAAGTTATCTCTATTCTTTCAAAAACATTTATTTTGAAATGGTTAGAACACTTTGAGCAAACATATGAATTCTTTTTAAGTTCAGGTATATAAAGGATAGAACCACACTTATTGCATGACTTCCATAAACCTTCAGGAATTTTACTATCATTACCTTTACCAAAAGTCTTAGATAAGTTTTGTTTTATTGTAGGTATAAAGTCTTTAATCCAATTCATCTAAAAAAACCTTATTTTTTGTATAAGTGAAGTCATTATACTCTGGACCGATAAAATGTAATCCATTTGGAGAAACAGTTTTGCATGCCTTTTTTCTGTTCTTTGCCTTAATAATATTTTTGAAATCAGTGATAGTAAGATTATTCTTGCCAACTTCTATTAATGTTCCAACTATAATTCTTATCATGTTCTGTAGAAAAGCATTACCTTTTATCTCGAATAATACATATTCCTCTTTTTTGGTAAATTGAGCTGAGTGTAAATTTCTCATAGCTGTTTTTGATTGACAGTTTGAGCTTCTAAAAGAAGAGAAATCTTGCTCTCCTAAAAGATGCTTACAAGCAGTATTCATTTTTTTTATATTCAAATTTGCTCTAACCCATAAACTATTGTTTGATTCTATTGCTGGTTTTTGTGGTGAATTTTTTATTAGGTAGATATAAGTACGAGATTTTGCATCAAAACGAGCATGCAGGCTATCTTTAACCTTAAAAATATTTTTTACAGCTATATCATCAGGCAAATAAGTGTTTGCACCTCTAACCCAAGACTCAATAGTTCTCTTAGAATGTGAATCAAAATGAATAATTTGATTTGTTGCATGAACTCCAGCATCTGTCCTTCCTGAACAGGTTGTTAAGATTTTATGATTTGCTACCTTGCTTAATGCTAATTCAACTTTAGCCTGAATAGTGCTTTTACTATTCTTTTGTTTTTGAAAACCATGATATCTTGTTCCTTGATATTCAATTTGAGCAAAAAATCGAGCCATTAAGTTAATTTATTCCTCAGCTGGCTGATTTGTTTCAGTTGTTTTTTTGTCAATTGATATTTTTCTAATTTTTTTAATAAGGTAATTGATTTTCCTTTTTTTCCCATATTTATGTAAGCAATTGCTAGATCTATTTTCTGACGAATTACATCTGAACTAATCTCATTGCTCTTTTCAACCTTTTTTAGAGTGATTTTTTCTTTAGTATCCTGCTTTTTTTTATTTATGTTTCTTATTGTTAGTTCAGCAAAAAATAAGGCAACAATTGTAAGAATTACAATTAACTGAATATTGCTAAGCTGAATATTGAACTCATCTAATAAGAATTTGGAAGGGTCTTGAATAATTAAATTGAAGTCTAATCTATTAATAAAGTCTTCAAAGGTCTCTATCAACATTGGAGCATTGCCCTCTATCTAGCAGTATCTGATCTAGAATACACATTGCTGCCATTGCCTCTAGAATTGGTGTTGCTCTAAGCCCAACGCATGGATCATGCCTACCCTTAACTTGTAAATCAACTTCATTATTTTCTGTATCAACTGTTTTTGTGCTTTGTGAAATACTTGAAGTTGGTTTTAATGATACGAATATATCAATATCGTCTCCATTTGATATTCCACCCAAGATTCCCCCTGAATTATTAGTCTCAAAACCATCTTTCTTTATCAGGTCCCTATTCTCTGAACCTTTCATTTCTACAACTTTAGTACCAGAGCCTAATTCAACAGCTTTTACAGCATTTACACCCATCATAGATTTAGCTAATTCAGCATCGAGTTTTGAGAATACTGGTGAGCCAATTCCAGGCATAAGGCCTTCTATTCTTATAAGAATTTTTGCTCCTATTGAGTCTTGTTCTTTCCTTAACTTATTAAAAAAGTCTTCTAATTCGTTAATTTTTGAACTATCAGCAAAAGAAAAGCTATTATCTGGAACAGCAGAAAGATCAATTGATTCAGCCTTTACCGAACCAATTTGAACCACACCTCCAGAAATTTTTATTTTCATAGAAGATAAAATCTTTTTAGCTATTGCCCCTCCAGCAACACGCATTACAGTTTCTCTTGCACTTGCTCTTCCGCCACCTCTATAGTCTCTAATTCCATACTTTTTAAAGTAAGTGTAATCAGCATGTCCTGGTCTCAACTTGTCTTTGATATCTTCATAATCTTTTGATTTTTGATCAGTATTCTTGATTAAAAGACCAATTGGAGTCCCTGTTGTTTTGCCTTCGAAGACTCCAGATAATATTTCAACTCTATCTGGCTCTTTTCTTTGTGTAACATGTTTAGATTGTCCAGGTTTTCTTCTGTCTAACTCTGCCTGAATAATTTCTTCATTTAATTCAATATTCGGAGGACATCCATCAACTATTGCTCCCATAGCCAACCCATGGCTTTCACCGAATGTTGTTAGTTTAAAAATTGTTCCAAAAGTATTTCCAGACATAATTATTTAGTTATGTTTTCAAGTATCTTATATATATTAATCGAATCTAAATCATCAATATCATAAAAATCAATTAATTTATCCTTATCTAAATCAATATTATCCATGCTATTAACAAATTTTTCTCTTAAAAAAGAGGTAGCTTCTTCTCTTCTCTTTTTATGGCCTAAAGGATATAAGATTTCTTCTTCAAATTCTTCTCCTGAATTAAGCTTTACAATCACTTTATTTGGAATAGCTCTATGATTGAGGTCATAGTAAATTTCTGTGTATTTCTTATTCTCTAAAGTCGTTGTTTTTTCTCTTAAAGCATCTATTCTAGGATCTGAAGCTGAATCATCAGAATAAGAGTCAGAATCTAAGATTCCATTCAACAAACACCAAACAACAATATACTCAATGCAATGATCTCTGTCCGCATAGTTTGTTAAAGATCCTTCTTTTGAAATTATTCGCATTGCAGGCTCTTGGGTTTCAATAATTATCTTATCTATTTCTTCTAACTTGTCAGAAAGCTGTATATTTAATTTTAATGCTGCTTCTGCTGCTGTTTGTGCATGAAATTCTGCTGGAAAGCTTACCTTATAGAGGATGTTGTCCATTACATAAGAAGATAAATCTCTTTCTAATGTCAGGGGACTATCGCCCATAAGAACATCATTAAAGCCCCAATTTTTTTCTGAAATAGCAGTTGGATAACTCTCATCACTAACTTCGGATATGAAAACTTGCTTTAACGCTTTTGCTGATGCATCTCCTGCTGCCCAACTTTTTCTTGCTCCAGTATTAGGAAAATGTCTATAAGTTCTCAGACTCTGGCCATCTATGAAAGCGTTGCTTATGGCTGCTCTCAATTTGTTTGGATCTTGAGACATCATTCTAGAAGCAACAGATGCTGATGCAACTTTCACTAATGCAACATGATCTAAACCTTGCCTATTTAGGCTATTCTCTATAGCCAAACATCCCTGTATTTCATGAGCTATAACCATAAAATTAAGAATCTCTTTGAAGGAATATTCTTTTATGCCCTTTACATTTAAATAATCAGCTAAAGAGATAATAGCTCCTAAATTATCTGAAGGATGTCCCCATTCTTTTGCTAGCCAAGTATCATTGAAATCCAACCATCTTATTAAAGAGCCATTAAGAAAAGCTGCATCAACTGGATTAGTTTTTATGTCAGTGCCGATAACTCTAACTGGCCCAGATGAATCTTTGATATAACCAATATTGCAAAAATCTTTAACTTTTTTATGTTCTAAAGCTAAAAATGCGCATGCGAGACTATCAAAAAAACAAGTTTTTGCTTCTTGCAAGCTAGCTTCTTGTGCTTCATAGGTGAGAGTATAATTAGCAATCTTTTCAATTATTGGATCAAATAAGGTCATTACCTTGATTCAATATCTTCCCACTCTCGATCTGATGGGCCAATGTATTCAGCACTAGGTCTAATTATTCTATTATTTTCTCTTTGCTCATAGACATGTGCTGACCATCCAACAATCCTTGCTATAGCAAATAGAGGCGTAAATAGTTTTGTTGGAATCTTAATATAATGATATGCAGGAGCCATAAAAAAGTC
>CAYFES010000038.1:5369-7624 GCA_964342225.1 uncultured Gammaproteobacteria bacterium | reverse complement strand
CCCCATAAAGAATCCTGTGCTTTTTGTTCTTGGCTTTCTTTGTTTATGACTTCTATAGTAGTTTTATTGATACGAAAGAATAATATTCTGGTTTTCCACTGTTTAATAACCTTATCTAAGGCCAATCTAATGCCGAACTTATCTTGATACAAAGATATAAAGCCATCAGGATCATTAGTATTTATAACTGCGGCATCTAACCTATTAACATGAGATATATCTTCTTTAACAGGCGGTAATTCCCCTGAGGTATGTTCTATTGGAAAAACAAAAAGATCTCTGGTTATGGATGGATCTAAAAATAAATTCTTCCAGGTTCTGGTTAAATTGAGATTAGGCTCAAATCCTTTTCCTTCAAATATCTCTCCAGTCTCAATACCATTTTCAGTAAGATTATTTTTAAAAGCTTCTAGATCTTCTGTTCCAAGAACCATACCAAATAAACCTTCTCCTTTATTTTCAAGGTTTGTTTTTACTATATCTGCGTATAGACCATCTCCTTTAGCTGCCATTAACTCTAGATAAGTATTTTGTAATGGGAAAAGTGCATTTTCTGTTCCCTTTTCAGGATGTTCTCCTCTCCAAGTAGGAGAAAAACCTAATACTTTAGTGTAATCTTCTACAGCAGAAGAGAGATCATCTACAGTGATAACTAAGTGGTCTATAGTACTAAGCAAGCTGGGCTCCTAAACTATTCTATAGTGTCAAAAATAATTTCATCAGTTCCGACAGGAAGAGTAACTAATGTTCCATCTTTTGATAATTTCCAATTTTTACTTCGCACTTCATTAATTCCCCTGGTCCAAATATTTTCAGCTAGATCTGATCTTGGAGAAGGAATTAGATGGTAATAAACTAAATATCCAGCTTCAACCTCATTAGCTATTTCAGCAACTCTAATCGTATTTTCATGATAGGTTTGTATATCATCTAAAATCTTTGTCATAGTTTTATTGCCTTGTTCATAAGCAACTTCACGAAAAATATGAACTGTATCCAAAGATATTGCATCATGAAATAGGACATCGACTCCTTTAGAGTTTTGAACAAGATTTTCGCTGTAGAGAGTATCTCCACTAATAACTATAGATCTTCCTTTGTAATCAAATCTAAAACCAAAAGCTGGCTCAATAGGTTCATGATCCACGGTAAAAGCTGTGACTTTTAAATTCCCATTATCAATGATGATTTCACCATTTGGATTAAGTGTTATTGGTTCATACCCAGCAACTGACAGAGGTAAAACACCTTCTCCATGATGGTCAACTCTAAATTTAGTATCCATTGAGTATGCTTGATCAAAACCATTAGTTAAATCTTCAACACCTTCAGGACCATAGACTTTTAATTTTGATGACCTTCCTGCTAGCCACGAATTAAAATGCAATCCAGGTAAGTCGGACATATGATCAGAATGTAAATGCGATAAAAATACAGCTTTTAGCTTACTTAAATCAATTTGCCACATTTGAAGATTCATAGCACTACCTGCTCCGATGTCGACCACATAAAAATCAGATCCAGCTTTAATTAATATGCATGTTTCTGCACGATTAGGGTCAGGAAATGGTGATCTTGAACCACAAACTAATGCTGAAAGAGCATCTTCATCAGAAGATAAATTTTCTTGTTGCAATTGTTGTTCAATTGTTTTTTTGGCAAGTAGATCTTGAACTGCTGATATTTGAAAAAGACCAAAAGTTAATGCTCCAAGAATAATTAAACCAATAATCAAATATTTAATAAATTTCATTTTTATTTCTCTTTAAGTGACAACATAAAAAATATTATAAGTAAAACAGTAACTAAAGGTGCATAGTCAGCTCCAGGAGTTGACCCTGTCTTATAAATTGAATCCAATCCGTGCATATAACTAATTAAAGTTGTCCTTAAAAGCCATTCTAATAACCAAACTAGGTACATAAAAGGTATTAGACTCTTGTATCTAAAAATTACTACCCAACTAATTAAACAACACAATACCTGCATTTCACCCCAAAGAGATCCAAATAGATAAATAACTTTGTTTGGATCTGGAGTACCCTCAAAAACAATTATGTTGGCGATAGAATTAAGTCCTGCATCTTCAGCCAATAGATGTATAAAGCTTCTTACAGTATTAACTACCATAAAGAATATAAAAAAGTAATAAGCTGCTTTTTGTCCGTGAAAATTATTATCTGCTATTTTGGGTAAGAGTCTTTTCACAAGACTTCAATATTGAGCTGGCCTTCGATTGCTGCTTCTCTATGTTT
>CAYFES010000038.1:0-5269 GCA_964342225.1 uncultured Gammaproteobacteria bacterium | reverse complement strand
GCTTGGTTTATTTCCATTCTTGAATCTGCAATCACGTCAAAATTACCGCCTAATCTTGCTAACTCTTTCCCAAATGCTTTTCTATCCAATGATCTTTTACACATCATTTCAAAAGCAACTTCTGCAGCACCTATCGATCTCATGCAATGATGTATTCTTCCAGGTCCTAGCCTTCCTTGCGCAATTTCAAAACCTCTTCCCTCTCCAAGAATCACATTTTCATGAGGTACTTTAACGTTATTAAATTTTATATGTGCATGTCCGTGAGGAGCGTCATCATAACCAAATACATGCATCATTCTTTGAACTTCTACTCCAGCAGTATCCATTGGGACTAAAATCATAGAATGTCTTTGGTGTCGATCATTCTCTGGATTAGTTACACACATAAAAATCATGATCTTACATCTAGGGTCGCCGGCTCCTGAAGTCCACCATTTTTGTCCATTAATAACCCACTCACCATTAACTAATTCTGCTGTTGCTTCCATGTTTGTTGCATCAGAAGAAGCTACCTGTGGCTCTGTCATTGCAAAAGCAGATCTTATCTCACCCTCTAATAGAGGTTTAAGCCATTCTTCTTGTTGTTCTTTTGATCCATATCTGACTAAAACTTCCATATTGCCAGTATCTGGAGCACTACAATTCATTGCTTCAGAAGCAAAATGTGTTCTGCCCATTTCTTCAGCTAAATGTGCATATTCAAAATTACTTAAACCTGCGCCATATTCACTGTCAGGCAGGAAAAGATTCCATAAACCTCGTTTTTTTGCCTCTTTTTTTAATTCTTCTAATTCTGGATGAGGCTTCCATCTGTCTTTTTCTGGAATTTCTTTTGTCAGAATTTCCATTTCTACAGGCATGACTACATCCTTAATAAATTCCTTAACTTTTGGAAGGTAATGTTCGATTTTTTCTGTTGTTTCAAATTTCATAATTTTTAAATATTAAAAAAGTTTCTAAAATACTATAAATGTTATTTATAATATTGGCCTACGTATAATAATTATAAGCTATTTATGAAATTAAATAATCTAGACCTAAACCTGCTAGTTATCTTTAATGCTATATATACAGAAGGGAGTTTAACAAAAGCTGGGGAGCTTGTAGGTATAACACAACCCGCTGTTAGTAGTGCATTAGCAAGATTAAGAGAATATTTTGATGATCAGTTATTTATTAGAGTTGGACAAGGCGTTAAACCTACAGCAAAAACAGAAAATATTATCATTCATGTTCGTGACGCCCTATCAATTCTACAGCGCAGCCTAGAAAAACCTGATTTATTTGATCCTGCGGTTTCAAGTAGAAAATTTAGACTGTCATTAAATGACATTAGTGAAGGTAGAGTTCTGCCTATTTTGATGCAAAAAGTTCATGAAGTTGCGCCTAATGTTAGATTATCTAGCTATTACACTAGCAGAGAAGATCTTAAGCATGCGATGGCATCAAATGAAGTAAGCTTTGCTGTTGACCCTTTTCCTCCATCAGATTCAGAGATAAAAAAAGAACTTATTTTTGAAGATATATTTGTTTGTGGTTTTAGAAAAGAGCATAAATTAGCTAAAGAAAAAAATATTAGTGTAGAACAATATTTAGACTTAGATCACGTCAAAATATCAGGAAGAAGACAAGGTGCTGCTCTTGTTGACAATGCTCTAGCAAAATTACAACTTGATAGAAAAGTAGTATTAAGAGCCCAACATTACTTAATTGCTCCTGAAATACTTAATAGCACTGATATGGTTCTTACTTGTACAAAATCATTTGCTAACAAGCATGACCTAGCATACAAAACATTGCCTTTTGAAGTTGCTCCATCACAATTCTTTTTAGCGTGGCATGAATCAAATGATAATGATCCAGGACATATTTGGTTAAGAAAACTTATTAAACAATCTTTCGATCAAGCAAAATCTGAATAGTAGAAAAATGGCTACTCAGGATTATTTTAAAGAATTAAAAAAATTAAAGTATGCAGAAGAGCATGATCTTGTCAGTGATCTAATCAATCAAAACAATTGGATAAATAATCCTGGCATAAGTCAGAATGCTTCTCTAATAGTAGAAAATTGTCGTAAAGACAGGAACAAAACAAGATTAGACAGCTTTTTTCTTGAATATGGTTTAAGCAATCAAGAGGGTGTTGCTTTAATGTGTCTAGCAGAATCACTATTAAGAATACCTGACAATCAAACATGTGATGAAATCATCGAAGAGAAGATAGGCGGCAAAAAATGGTTAGATCATTTTAATAAGTCCCCTTCCATATTTGTTAATGCTACAACTTTTGGTTTATTCCTAGCGGAACAAGTAGTAGAACTGGATAAATCAATCAGCGCAAATCCAATAAGTTGGTTTCAAGGATTAACTTCCAGAATTGGAGATCCTGTTTTAAGAGAAGCCATAAAAAAAGGAATGGAGATTCTTAGTGAAGAGTTTGTTTCTGGTATTGATATTGATGATGCTTTAAAGAAATTTGATTCTCCTAAAATACCTTGCTCATTTGATATGTTGGGGGAAGCTGCAAGAACTCAATCAGATGTTGATTTCTTTTTTGATGCTTATGAGAATGCGATTAGAAAAGTAGGCGAAAAAAATGCTCTACTATCTTCTTCTTTTCATGAAATATCAATTAAATTATCTGCTATTCATCAACGATATGAAGCCACTAAAAAAGATAGAGTTACATCAGAACTTTTAGAAAGAGTTTATGAGTTATGTTTGCAATCTGCTCAACATGATATTGCTCTAACCATTGATGCAGAGGAGCAAGACAGATTGGAGTTAAGCCTCTATTTAATAAAAGAATTAGCTTCAAGAAAAAAAATACAAGATTGGGGTGGTCTTGGTTTAGCAATACAAGCGTATGGGAAAAGAGCTCCAATAATAGTTAAATTCATTGAAGAGCTTGCTTCTCAAAGAAATGGAATGATGATGAGGTTAGTCAAAGGCGCATATTGGGATCAAGAAATTAAAATACATCAAACTAAAGGTGCTCCAGACCTACCAGTATTTACATCAAAATCATTCACAGATATAAATTATTTAGCTACTGCAAAAATTATTTCAGAAACAAAAAATATTAGACCTTATTTTGCCACTCATAATGCTCACACTATTGCGGGGATTATGGATCTTTACAAAGGGAGAGAGAATGAATTTGAATTCCAAAGAATATTTGGAATGGGTGATTTAACTTACAGGAATGCAAAAAAAGTATATGAAGATTTTCCATTAACAAGAGTCTATGCTCCTGTTGGTTCAAAAAAAGAACTCCTGCCTTATCTTGTTAGAAGATTACTTGAAAATGGAGCTAATAGCTCATTCGTAAACAAATACCTTTCTAAAGAAATACCTGTTAGTGACGTAGTAAAAAATCCTATAGAAATTGCTTCAGCTAATTTAGAAGAAGGCAATTTCTTAAAAATTGTTCCAAGACCGATGGACATATTCTCAAATAGAGATAATTCAATTGGCTTTGATTTTGGTGATTTAGAGGATATAAAAGAATTGGAGAACAATATGAAAGATTTCCATAATAATGAGTTCAAAGCTTGTTCAATTATTAATGGTTTGGATGTAGCTGAAGAATATGAGATAAAGAAAGCCCCTTTCGATAACAAAAAGCATATAGGTAAAGTCTCATATGTATCTAAAGATAAATTAGAAAATATTGAGTTAGATGAATCCTGGACTGAACTGAATCTTGAAGAAAGGATTAAAGTTCTAAATAAAGTTGCAGCAGACATTCAGAACAATAGAGATAAGTTTTTTTATCTTTTAGCTAATGAAGCTGGCAAAACTTTGAAAGATTGTGATGCTGAAGTTAGAGAATCTATAGATTTTATTAACTATTATTGCCATCAAGCTGAAGAGTTATTCACCAAAGAAGAATTAGAAGGTCCAACAGGAGAAAAGAATTATCTAATACATGCACCGAAAGGAAAATTCTTATGTATTAGTCCTTGGAACTTTCCAATGGCTATTTTTGTAGGTCAAATTTCTGCAGCTTTAGTAACTGGTAATAGTGTTATTGCAAAACCAGCAGAGGACACATCAATAATTGCATATGAAATAATTAAATTATTCCATGAAGCTGGAGTTCCAGGATCAGCATTGCAACTAATAATTGGTGGAAGAGAAATAGGCAATGAACTAACAAAAAATGATCAACTAAATGGAGTTGCTTTCACTGGTTCATCAGAAGCTGCGAAGAAGATTAATGTTAATCTCGCTAATTCAGATGGCCCCATAAAAACATTGATTGCTGAAACAGGTGGTCAAAATGTAATGTTTGTTGATTCTTCGTCTTTAAAAGAGCAAGTTATTGATGATGTAGTTAGATCGGCTTTTTTAAGTGCTGGACAAAGATGTAGTGCTTTGAGAGTAATGTATGTGCAAGAAGAAATAGCTGATGAATATTGGGATTATCTAGATGAGGCTATGCAAGAATTAGAATTAGGTGACCCTAATGAGCCGACAACAGATATTGGTCCAATAATAAATCAAACTTCTTTAGATAGGCTTAATGTACACATAACCAAACTTAAAACTGATAAGGAATTTATTGAATGTGATAAGAATTGCTCAGAAGATGGTTATTTTGTTAAGCCGATTGCTTTTAAGATTAATAATATTTCTGAAATTGATGGAGAGAAGTTCGGACCAATATTGCACTTCATAAGTTATAAAACTGAAGATTTAGATAAAATACTAGAAGAGGTTAATGCGACTGGTTTTGGTTTAACTATGGGTGTCCATTCAAGAATTACTGAGAAGGCAAATAAAATATTTGAAAAAGCTAAAATCGGCAATTTTTATCTAAATAGAGATATTGTTGGTGCAGTAGTAGGAGTTCAACCTTTTGGAGGCCAAGGTCTCAGCGGAACTGGTCCTAAAGCTGGTGGACCAAATTACTTGAAAAGTTTTGTAACCGAGAAAACGTTTACTGACAATGTAATGGCAACAGGTGGTAATATAGATTTATTGAATAAGAATAATCAATGATGATAACTAAAATATTTCTTGTAATAACAGCAATAATCTATGGTGGATTAGGTGGCTGGGCATTAATTGATCCAGTATCTTTTGTAGATGAAGTTGGGTTAACTATTAACTCTAATTTAGGTTCATCAGAAATACGTTCAGTATATGGCGGCATAAATCTATTAATAGGGCTATTTGCTTTAGCTGCAGTCTTTCAAAGTAAGCATGAAGAACTTTTCATGAAGATATTAATATTTGTAATAATGGGCATATTGTTAGG
>CAYFES010000037.1:0-8248 GCA_964342225.1 uncultured Gammaproteobacteria bacterium | reverse complement strand
TTTTGCATGACTAACATTATTGCCTCTCAAAGGCTTTTTTCCTGTTACTTGACACACCTTACTCATAAGAACGGATGATAATAAAATAGTAATGCATTTTATGCAATAATTAATCTTCTACACATGAAACTGAAATATAAGATTCTAGACCCTAGAATAGGCACCGAATATAAGGCACCTAAATACCAAACAAAAGGATCTGCTGGATTAGATCTAATTGCTTGTTGCGAAAGCTCTATTACTTTGAGCCCAAATGAATCAACAATAATTCCATCAGGCATATCTATTTATATCGAAGATCCAGACTTTGCCGGAATAGTGATTCCAAGATCAGGTTTAGGCGCAAAAAAAGGTTTGGTATGTGGCAATCTTATGGGATTGATTGATTCAGATTATCAAGGCCCTCTTAGTATTTCTCTTTGGAATAGATCTTCTGAACCAATAGAAATAAATCCTGGTGAAAGAGTCGCACAATTAGTTGTAATCAGAGTGGATCAAGTAGAACTAGATCTTGTTGAGGAATTCGAAACCACCGAAAGAGGTTCTGAAGGATTTGGAAGTACTGGAGTTAGTTAAGAAGATTTTTTACCAAATTTCTTCTCAAACTTTTGAACTCTACCACCTGTATCAAGAATCTTCTGTTGCCCAGTATAGAAAGGATGTGAAGCAGATGAGGTTTCAATAACAAAATATGGGTAAGTTTTTCCGTCTTCCCATTCTTTCGTTTGGTCAGTTTTTAAAGTTGAACGAACAAGGAAGTACTTATCCACACTAGTATCGTGGAATAGCACCTCTCGGTATTCAGGATGTATATCTTTTTTCATATCTTCTAAATGAGTGTGAAATAATATCAAATAAATTTTCTATTACAATAAATTGATGAATTTTGTTGATGTCGCAATACCCTCACCTTTACGCTCTACTTTTACGTATAAAAACAATACTGGTGAATTGCTTGCTGGAAAAAGAGTATTAGTGGAGTTTGGAAAGCGAAAGCTTATAGGAGTTGTAACTACAGATAAATCTGATTTTGAAGGCCAATATAAGATAAAAGATGTATTACAAGTACTTGATGACAAACCAACTTTCAATGATATCCAATTAATAACAATAGAAAGAATATCAAAGCATTATATGCACCCTATTGGTATTGTTTTTGAGGCATTTCTACCAACCATGTTAAGAAAAGCTAAGACTCAATTAGATTTAAGCAAATACTCCTCAAATGTATGTGATTTAGATATTAATGAAGGTAATTTTCACAAACTTACTTCAGATCAGAAGTCTTGCTTAGAAGGAATTAAAGATAGCAATGGAGAATCGGTTTTATTTGGAGTTACTTCGTCAGGTAAAACAGAAATTTATAAACATTACATAAAATCACTTCTTCTAGCAGGAAAGAGTGCTTTAGTTTTAGTTCCTGAAATATTTTTAACTCCACAAATATATGATGATTTCAAAAAGAATTTTAATGATTCGGTCTATATTCATCATTCAGGCCTAACTGAGCTGCAAAGATATAAGATATGGTTAGCAGCACAAGATAATAAGCCCAAGATAATTATCGGAACTAGATCAGCAATTTTTTTACCAATTAAGAATCTTGGAGCAATTATATTTGATGAAGAACATGATCAATCTTATAAGCAGCAAGATGGATTCAGATATGATGCTAGAAGTCTAGCAAAGATTATTTTTGGTGACTTGGCTAAAATTATCTATTCTTCAGCTACTCCCTCTTTAAGCACCCTAAAGAATGCTAAAGATAATTTAATTCAGCGTTTCTCTCTAAAGGAAAGAATATCCAAGAGCCCTATGCCTCAAATTAAAGTACATCCAATAAATAAAAAGAACTTAATAGGTGGGATTTCCCATGAATTGATAGATGAAATAAAGAAAAATGATGAAAAAGGCAATCAGACATTGATTCTTCTTAATAGAAGAGGGTATGCGCCTGTTTTTTTATGCAACTCTTGTGGTTGGATTGCTAAAAGTAATTGTTGCGAAACATCATTAGTTCTACATCAGAGTGTTAGAAGATTGAAGTGTCATAGATGTGAAAGTGCTTGGGCTATTCCAGATGCTTGTCCAAGTTGTGGAGCTAAAGATTTCAGTTACAAAGGCGTTGGCACTCAACAAGTTGAAGAAGCAATAAAAAATATTTTTCCAAAGACCGAAGTCATAAGAATTGACAGAGATTCAGTTTCTGGCAAAACAAGAAGAGAAAAGAGTACAACAACTTTAAAAAATCTTGAGCCAAGAATACTTGTTGGCACTCAACTCTTAGCAAAAGGCCATGATTTTAAGAAAATATCTTTAATTATTGTTCTGAATCTAGACTTTGGATTATTTGGTGCTGATATACACCTCCAAGAGCAAACAGCTCAATTATTAATACAGGTTGCAGGCAGGGCTGGAAGAACAGGTATGGATAATAAAGTTTACTTACAGTCACGTGTTGCTGATCATCCAATGTTTAGCCTAATTCAAACTGGAGACTATGAATTAGTAGCAAATGAAATACTAAAAGAACGTAAAAAACTTGATCTATCTCCTTATATTGATGTTGTTTATCTAAAAGCAGAAGATGCAAATCAAGCTAGACTAAGAAAATTCTTAGTTGATGCAAAAAAATACCTTTCAAAAGAGCATCTTGAAGTGTATGGACCATTTGAGGCTCCAATTACAAAGGTTGGATACAAACATAGAATGTTTTGCATTATTCAAAGCTCAAAAAAAGCAATTATGCTTAAGACTATTAATGAATTTGTAGCTTATTCAGATAAGCAAAAGAAAGAAATTTCAAATTGGGTTATTGATATTGATCCTATCAATACATCTTAAGAAATTTTTACATTTAGTTTTTACCTCAAGGAATCTCTCTTTTTTATCTAAGCTCAAAGAAAGAAAAATTTCATTTCCCACTTCAAAATGAGGAATTTTATCTGGCCATTCTATAAATAATGTTGCTTTCTTATCCTCGCTTATTTCCAGCCCAAGCATATCGAAATCATTTTCTCCTTCTAACCTATATAAATCAGCATGGAATATATCATTCTGATTTATCTTATATTCTTCTAAGATGCTAAAGGTAGGGCTTTTAACAGATCCACTCCATCCCATGTGCATTAAGACATGACGAACAAGTGTTGTTTTCCCCGCACCTAAATTACCTTTCAAATAAAAGATGTTTAGTTCATTAGAAGATTGGATGTAATCAGAAATTATTTTTGCAAAAGAATCTGTTTGTTCTAATTTTGTAATCTCTATTTTCACTAAAAGAAGCTTGGCGATAAGTTAACGAATTCTTTACCCACAATATCTCTTTGTAAGCAATCTCTAACTTTCTCATAATCTATTTGACTTGTTACGAAATCAACATCATCTACATTAAGAACTAATAATGGAGATTCTGAATAATTGAAGAAGAATTCTGAATATTTTTCACATATTTTCTCTAAATACTCTAAAGAGATTTGTTCTTCATAAGCTCGACCACGTTTCTTTACTCTTTCATAGACTCTTCTTGGTGAAGCTTGCAAATAAATTAAAAGATCAGGCTTAGGGTAAGAATCATAAAATTTTGATTTTACTTCTTTGAAAATTTTTAATTCATCAAAACTTAGGTTTAATTCAGCGAATAGATCTTCTTTCTGAAAAATGAAATCTGAAACAATCTTTCTTTCAATTAAATCATCTGAAAAATATGTATTTATTTGTTGAGATCTTTGCATAACAAAGTGAATCTGTGTTGCAAATGCATATTTCTGGCTATTCTCATAGAAAGATTGTAAGAATGGATTATCATCTGGATCTTCAAGGCATAGATCATGCCCAAATTCTAAAGCAATTTTTCTTGCTAAAGATGTCTTGCCTACTCCAATTGGACCTTCTATAGCAATATACTGGGGCATGTTATCTTTTTTCATTGCCCTCCTTTCTATATTTATTTAAAAGCTTCATCTTTTTATCATAATTTGCAGCTTTAAACTCTGTCCACCAGTTAATAGGAGTTTCTAAATTTTTTTCTATTGGATTCCTTAACAAAAGAAAGTCATATGAAGCTCGAAATCTGACATTATTTGTAAAATTAATCGATTTTTTGCCAATTTTATTGAATCTAATCTGATTCATCCAAACATCTCTTATGAAACTGCTGTATCTTCTTGGAACAGCAGTTATATTTTGTTGTTTTTGCATTACTGCTGCCATGGTTCGATAAAAAATTTTATAGTTTATGCGTTTAGATATTCCAGATTTCAAGTAAATTTTTGGCCATAACAATATCGCAAATAGAAAACCAACATTTAATTTTTTATTTTCCTTTAATCTTTGATCTGTATTTTTAAAAGCATTCTCATAGAATTCATTAAAATCTTCTCTGCTATTTTCTATATGAGGAAAAAGAAGATCAAATAAATTATATTCTTGTAATAATTGATAAGTTTTCAAAGCATGGCCTGTTAAAAACATTTTAATTATCTCTTCATATATTCGTGCTGAAGACATATCTAGTAATTGATTTTTATGTTTTGCAATTACATTTTTTATCTTTGGGTCTATATCAAAATTAAGTTTTGCAGCAAATCTTATTACCCTTAAAATTCTAACTGGATCTTCGACTATTCTTTTTTCAGTATCTCCAATTAGTCTTATTTTTTTATTTTCTAAATCTTTTACTCCCCCTGTATAGTCGATTATTTCTTTAGCAAAAGGATCATAGTAAATAGAATTTATTGTTAGGTCTCTTCTTACAACATCTTCTTCCTGTGTTCCCCATTTGTTATCTCGGATTATTCGACCTTTATCATTAATTTGTATTGCATCAGACTGAGGGTCTTGGCCAGACCTGAATGTAGTTACTTCTACAATCTCATTTGGGAAGACTATATGTACAAGTTTAAATCGGCGGCCGATTATTCTTGAGTTCTTGAATAATCTTCTTATTTCTCTTGGCTCACAGTCTGTGACAATATCAAAATCTTTTGGATCTAGACCTTCTATTAAATCTCTTATGCCTCCGCCAACAATATAGGCCTTAAATTTTTTCTTATGAAGCCTAGAGATTACAGATAGAGCATTCTTCGATAAAGAATCTACTTTAAAGTTAAATTTCTTGGTACTGAAAACTTCTGGCTTCACAAAGATCTTTTGTAGTTATCTATAAGACCTTTATAACCATCTTTAGTTAATCTTGGACTTTTTTCTTGTACGATTATTGATGACGCATAGTTGCCAAATTTACAGGCTTCAAAGAAACTATCACCCTCTATTACTTTATATAAAGCTGCTCCTGCAAATATATCACCAGCACCATTTGAATCTATTGCTTCTACTTTATATGCATCTATCTCATGGAGATTGTTATTTTCTACGATAATTGAATTTTCTGAACCATTAGTTACCACAAAGTTTCTAGCAACTGCTTGCAAGTCTTTTGCAAAATTAGAGCCAGCTAATGCAATAGCCTCCTCTTGATTACAAAAAAGATAATCAATTTTTCTGATACTAATAACTTCTTCAAACCTTTCTCTGAAAGCATTAACAACTCCTGGGTCAGATAAGCTAAGAGCAAATTTTATTTCTGATGAACAACCCTTGAGTATATTTAAGAAAGCAAAATAGTTTTCATCTGAAGTGAATTGATAACCCTCAGAAAAAATTATTTTTGAATTATTTGCATGAGATATAAATTCAACATTATCAACCAATCTTTCAGAAGCACCGAGATAGGTGCCCATAGTTCTTTCACTATTAGGAGTAATGAAAACTAAACATCTTCCTGTTTTTATATTTTCATGATGAAAATTATTAAGTGGTTCTATTCCGTTATCCTTTAGATTCTTTTCATAGAGTGAACCTCTTTCATCACTACCTAATTGACATATTAATCCACATTTAGAACCAAGGTTAGATGCTGCAGCTAGACTATTAGTTGTTGAACCTCCACACATCACTTCAGGTAATTGTTTTTCAGGGATAGAAGATATTATTTCTTCTTGCTCTTTAAAAGAAAAAGGTTTGAAAGAATTAAAATTAAGTCCGGCTGAATCTACAAATTCTCTTTCAACATAAAACGTTTCATCAACAAGAGCATTACCTACGCCTAAAATATCAAACTTCATTTCTTAATCTTATCTAAAACCTTTATTGCTGTTTTAGCTGCTTTTACTAGTTTATCTTCATTATGCTCAGTAGATATAAAACAACTTTCATAAGCAGAAGGTGGTAAATATATATTTTCTTCTAACATTCCACGAAAAAAATTTTTAAAAAACTCTATATCAGTATTTTCAACTTCATCAAAATTTTTAGGTAGATTTTTACTAAAGAAGAAACCAAACATTCCTCCTCTTGCACTAAATGAGAAAGGTATTTTATTTTGGTCACAGTAATCTTTTATTATTTTTAAAAAATTTTTTGCATTTTTTTCAAGTTTTTCATAAATCTTTTGATTTTTTAATTGTTTGAGTAGAGCTGTGCCTGCACTAACTGCTATAGGATTTCCTGATAAAGTTCCTGCCTGATAAATAGGGCCATCTGGAGCAATGTTATCCATAATTTCTTTTTTCCCGCCATAGACCCCTACTGGCAATCCACCTCCAACAATTTTACCTAGAGCAGTTAAATCTGGATCTATATTAAATAATTCTTGTGCTCCACCTCTTGCAACTCGAAAACCTGTCATCACTTCATCAAAAATTAATATTGACTTATTTTCTGTACAAACTTGTCTTAAATTTTGAAGAAAATCTTCATTAGGTTCAATAAATCCCATATTTCCAGCTATCGGTTCAACTATAACGGCAGCAATATCCTTTGCATGTTTATTGAAAGCCTCTTTTACTGCATTATTGTCGTTATATGGAATAGTGATAGTAAGTTTAGAGAGTTCTTCTGGAATTCCAGGAGAATCAGGAACTCCAAGAGTTGCTAGGCCTGAGCCAGCTTTGACTAAAAGAGAATCTACATGGCCATGATAACAACCAACAAATTTTATGATGATATTTCTGTTTGTTGTTCCTCTTGCCAGTCTTATACAGCTCATTGTTGCCTCAGTTCCAGAATTAACCATCCTTAATTTCTCTATGCTAGGCACATAAGACTTTATAAGTTTTGCAATTTCTAGTTCATTTTTTGTTGGTGCTCCAAAACTTATACCTTTGCTAGATTGTTTCTTTATAGCTTCAGTGATCTGTTTGTTAGAATGACCAAGAATCATTGGACCCCAAGAACCTACAAAATCTAGGTATTTATTACCATCTTCATCATACAGATAGCATCCTCTAGATTTTCTAAAGAATATTGGAGACCCTCCTACACTTTTGAATGCTCTGACAGGAGAATTTACACCGCCAGCAATATGATTCTTAGATTTCTCAAAAAGTTTGTCAGAGTTTTTAGTTTTCATTCCAGATTTCTATTAATTTTTGGCAATTTACTTTAATTTTTTTTGGATCATTATAGATGCCATCACAGATAGCTGCCATATTAAATTCATTTTGCTTTACTAATCTTAAATTTATTTCACTTATTCCACCAATTGCTACATTTAATTTATCTTTATTCATTTTTGATGAAACTTTTGCAATATCTATTGGACCAGAAGCATTTTTTTTAGTTTTTGATTCAAATATGGGGCCAAATGAATAATATGAGAACATTCGTGCATCATTTCTCGTTTGATTATCTGGTTTGTCCTTACAACTTAACCCAATAAAGCTAATATTCTTTTTATCTTTCAAAAAACTTGTATCTTTTACATCTTGACCTATATGAAGACCACATCCAATTAATTCAGCAATCCTATGATCATTATTTATTACGAGACTTGCCTTTTTTTCATTGCACATTGATTGAATTTTTTTTGCTGTTTCATATTTCTCTTCAAAAGAAATCTCATTTTCAAATCGATACTGAATTAGTTTTATTTCTGACTCCAATGTTTCTGCAACCGCATCTAGAAGCTCATTCTTAAAAATATAGGTCGGAGTAATGGCATAAATACCTGATGGATTAAACAATTTTTCTTGTAAATTCATCCACATCATTCCAATTTGTAAATTCGTAAGTCTTCTTTGGATCAGTCGGACCCTTTGTGATCCACATTATTAGCCTAATCATTTGCTTGTCAAAAAAATTATATTTTGGGTAATCTATTTTTCCCGCAAAAACTCCCAACTCCTTTGGTTCCCAGCTTGTACGCTTTAAAAATTTCTTTATGTAAGGATTAGTTTCTGGCTTGTTC